>CAZXVG010000047.1:0-7798 GCA_964644205.1 uncultured Dehalococcoidales bacterium
GAGTTCTCCACCAGCTCCTTAACCACCGAGGCCGGTCTCTCCACCACCTCGCCGGCGGCAATCTGAGATATAACCTTAGGCTCTAAGACCTTGATGGGCAAAATCTTACCCCCTACTCCACCTTCTCCAGCCGGGCAAAGCTAAGGAGCAGCTTCTTCACCCCGGCGCCATCAAACGCCACCACCGCTTCATAGTCGCCATCCACGGCCCGGGAGCTTACCACCACCCCCTCGCCGAAGACGGCGTGGCGGACACGGCTGCCCGCCTTGACCTCCGGCAGGACCACGCTATCCTGAAGCGGCGGGCTGAATGCCGGAGAACGGTTCCAGGAATAGACCGCCGAGGCTACCTGTTTCTCCTCTCCCCCCCAGAGACTGCCCCCTGAAACCAGGTGGCGCGGGATGTCGTCCAGGAAGCGGGACGGCTGGCTGACATTGCTGCTGCCCCGGAAGCTGCGGCGGAAGGCGTGCACCAGATACACCCGCCGCTTGGCCCGGGTGATACCGACGTAACACAGCCGCCGCTCTTCCTCCATCTGGCCCGGGTCGTCGAACGACCTGATATGGGGCAGGATGCCTTCCTCGACACCGACGATAAAGACCACCGGAAACTCGAGGCCCTTGGCCTGGTGCAGGGTAATCAGGGTGACCGCATCCACCGTCTCATCAAGCCCGTCGACATCGGATACCAACGTCACCCCCTCCAGGAAGGCGGTCAGGCCCTCCGGGGGCGGTATATCGCGGTACTGCTGGGCTACGGTGCGTAGCTCCAGGATGTTGTCCCAGCGCTCCTCGCCGTCCGGCTGAGCGGCAAGATACTCCTGATAGCCGGAGCGCTTCACCACCAGGTCGAGGAGCTCGACCACCCCGAGCTCCCGGCGGCGGGCGGTAAACTCCTCCATGATATCAACGAAGCCGAGTAGGGCCCGGGTGGTCTGGGAGCTAAAAGGCGGGTTCTCGCTATCCTTAAGCTCATCCAGGCGGCGTAGCGCCTCATACTGGGAAACCCCCAGCGACCCCGCCAGGCTGGAGAGCTTGGCCAGGGTCTGCTTACCGACGCCCCGCCCGGGCACGTTGATGATGCGCAGCAGGCTGACGCTATCATCGGGGTTCTGGATGAGGCGGAGATAGGCAATGATGTCCTTGACCTCACGCCGTTCGTAGAAACGGGTGCCGGCAACCAACTTGTAGGCGGTGCCGAAGCGGACAAAGGCCTCCTCCAGGGCCCGCGACTGGGCGTTGGTGCGGTACATCACGGCGCAGTCCCCCAGCCCCACCTGTCCCTCCCCCACCAGACGCTCTATCTCGCTGACCACGAACTGGGCCTCCTCCTGCTCGGTGTAGGTCTCCACCAGCGTGGTAAGCTCACCGGCCTCGTTCTCCGTCCACAGGCCCTTGGGCTTACGCTCGCGGTTGGCCGAGATGAGGTGAGAGGCCGCCTCTAAGATGTTCCCGGTGGAGCGGTAGTTCTGCTCCAGAAAGACCACCTTGGCCTCGGGGTAGTCCTTCTCGAAGCTGAGGATGTTTCTCAGGTCGGCCTGACGCCAGGAATAGATTGACTGGTCGGGGTCGCCGACGACACAGATGTTACGGTAGCCACCCCCTATCTGCCGCACCAGCTCGTACTGAACCAGATTGGTATCCTGAAACTCGTCGACCTGGACGTGCTGGTACCTCTTCTGATAGCGCGCTAAGACCTCGGGGTGGCTCCTGAAGAGGAGCACCGTCTTCATGAGCAGGTCGTCGAAGTCCAGAGCATTACTCTCCCGGAGCTGCTGCTCGTAGCGCTCATAGGCGCGCCCCACCACCTCCTCGAAGTAGCTGTGGCTCTGCTCAAGGTAGTCGGCGGCTGACTGAGTGCGGCTCTTGGCAGCCCCGATGGCCGAGGCGACCGCCCGCGGGGGGTACTGCTTGGGGTCAAGCCCGATATCCTGAAGGGCGCGCTTTAAGAGCCCGAGCTGGTCGTCGTCGTCGTAGATAACGAACCGGGAATCGACACCGATTTCCTTACCGTCGCGGCGCAGGATACGGGCACAGATAGCATGAAAGGTGCCCAGGGTCAAATCAGCTACCGAGCTACCCACCAGCTGACAGAGGCGCGCCTCCATCTCGCGGGCCGCCTTGTTGGTGAAGGTAACCGCCATGATGTGGCGCGGGCTTACGCCGCAGACCTTGATGAGATAGGCGACGCGATGGGTGATGACCCGGGTCTTACCGCTACCGGGCCCGGCCAGAATGAGCACAGGGCCGCTGATTGCCTCCACCGCCTCCCGCTGCGCCGGGTTAAGCTCGGAAAGAATATCCATCCTGGTTAATTATAGCACCGGCCAGGGGGGACGATAAAGGAAAGGGGGGAGTTCATTCCAATATAAGATTATACGCGCGCACATAGCACTGTTAGTGCTAGCGCTTTAACTGTGTGAATCGCTCTATTTCTGAATAATGCTCATCCTCAGGGGTGATCTTTCTACATTTAAGTATATCTAGTATTGCAGATAGAAAATGCCGAATTGAGTCTTCATCAATAGCTGTAGCACCTGGATCCATAACATATATACCCCGCTGTTTCGGAAGACTATCATGCATTTCTATATAATCATAGGGCAAACTCTCGAATGAATTTTGCAAACCTAAATTCTTTCCACGTACCGCATTCCTAATAACCAAACGCGCAAACGTGGATGCTCCCATCCCTAATTTGGATGCAACGTCTCTTAATTCAGACAACTCATCACCAGTTAAGCGAATAGACAAAAACGAAGCCCTTTTCTGCGAAGATGTCTGAACCTCGCCTTCATAACCCTCATCAAGCGGGCTATGAGTCTTCCAGTACTCCTCTTCCTCCTCTAAGCTACTAAACTCCGGGTTAGGATATTGCTTAATTTCTTTGTCCATAGTTCCACCTACTTCACCTTTTTTCTGTAATTCTTCTTTTCACTATCTTTCATGTCGTAACATGTACGTGGCTCAAATCGATTGTCATACAAACGTTTGATAATCACCTTCAGATATCTACCCTGCTCCGTTTGCCCATATAAGACATAACTGCCATATTTTGCTGGAAAGACCAAATGTTTCCCAAAGCAAACATCCTCAAACTCCGTTATAGATACACCATGTCTACTTATATGCTCAATTTTCTCGTCATCCCATAATAGCCCATCTACTATCATATAACTATCATATAACATGCCTTAGCCTTGTCACTATTGTAACACAATGTCACACACTAGTCAATACCCAGTCAACATCCGAGTTAACGCAGCTTTCAAATATATCGTCAACATATCTCCCCCTTCGCCCCCCCAGCTACAAAACCTTGCCATCACCGGAGGAAGTATGTTATAATAATAAAACAATAGGAAAACCTTTAAGCTGGTCCGGCGAGGCTGGCAAGGAAAGCAGACGAGACACCAGAACCTCTTGCCAGCTAGGGTAAGGGGTTATTTTATGTCCAGAAAAATAGTGATGACCCGGGACGATATCAGGCGCACGCTGGCCAGAATCGCCCACGAAATCATCGAGCAGAATAAGGAAAGCCAGGACCTGGTGCTGGTCGGCATCAGGACCCGCGGCGTCCCCCTGGCCAAAAGACTTGCCGATCTGATTAATAACTTCGCCGGCATTAGACCGCCCGTGGGGGGGCTGGACATCAGCCGCTACCGGGACGATATCCCGTCTTCCGAGAGAACCCCCTCCGTCCAGCACCGCGGCATCCCCAACAGCATCGACGGTAAGTCCATAGTGCTGGTCGACGACGTGCTCTACACCGGACGCAGCATCCGGGCCGCCATGGACGCCCTTATCGACCTGGGACGGCCACGGTCGATTCAGCTCGCCGTCCTTATTGACCGCGGCCACCGCGAGATGCCCATCCGCGCCGACTACGTCGGTAAGAACATGCCCAGCGCCCGCCGGGAAATGATACAGGTACACCTGGAAGAGACCGACGGCGCTGACGAGGTCGCCATCGTGAGCGCCTCAAGCCACAAGCCAGCGGAGGTAGAAAACGAAGAGGCGAGCTACCTCAAAAGGAGTTACCATGGCGCTAGCCGGTAGAAATCTGGTAACCATCGACGACCTAACTAACGGCGAGATAGAGGCCGTATTCTCCGCGGCTGATGAGATGTCGCCGCCAGCCAAGGGGCAGGTGGAGCTCTGCCGCGGCCGGGTTATGGCCAGTCTCTTCTTCGAACCGAGCACCAGGACGCGCCTCTCCTTCGAGACCGCCATGCACCGGCTGGGGGGCAGCGTGATAAGCGCCGTGGATACCAAGGCAACCTCGCTGGCCAAAGGGGAGAGCATCGCCGATATGGCCCGGGTGGTCGGGAGTTACGCTGATATCATCGTCATCCGCCACCCCTGGGAGGGGGCAGCCCGGGTAGTCGCCGACTACGCCGGCGTCCCGGTGATAAACGCCGGGGACGGAGGCCACCAGCACCCCACCCAGACCCTCCTCGACCTCTACACCATCAAGAAGACGAGGAAGACCATCAAGGGGCTGAAAATCGCCCTCTGGGGCGACCTGAAATACGGACGCACCGTGCACTCCCTCATCTTCGCCCTGGCCAAGATGGGCGCCGATATCCTCTTCTGCCCCACCCCGGGGCTTGAGGTGCCGTCCCACGTCATCGAGAAGCTGGTCACGGAATACGGCGGCGAGATAGAAAGACCCGATACCTCCGCACAGGCGGACCGGGAGGGGCTTCTGCCCCTGGACGCGCTATACATAACGCCGGGAAGCCCCCACCAGCTGGCCATGATGCCCGTCAGCCTCCAGGTCGAGCTCAGGGAAGGGGTCGACGCCCTCTACGTTACCCGCGCTCAAAAAGAGAGGTTCACCGGCGCCGAAGAAGGGCCGGAGACAAGATACCCGGTGGTGGATAAGAAGATGCTCCGGGAAAAGGGCTTTAAGGAGACCCTTATCATGCACCCCCTGCCCCGGGTCGATGAGCTGGCCTGCGAGCTGGACAGCGACCCGCGCAGCATGTACTTCAAGCAGGCGGCGCTGGGGGTTCCGGTCAGGATGGCGATAATCGCCCTCCTGCTGGGGGCCAAGGAGACCCCACCCCTTAAGGAAGCGGAGACCCTGCCCAGGGTAGACTACCCGACGTACCAGCGCGGCTTCGGTGTCCGCTGCCCCAACCCAAGGTGCGTCTCGGTGCAGAAAACGGAGACCAAGTACCTCAATCCCCAGTTCAAGATAGTGAACCACCGCCCGCTGACACTACGCTGCGTCTACTGCGAGCACGGCTTCGAGCCCAGGTATGTTGCCAGCAGCGACTGGCACGAGGGGCGAAGGGAGACCAAGAGATACCACGACGCCCGCAGCCACTGGACGGAGCAAATCAAGCCGGAGAACCTGATTATCTTCGATTCCGAGCAGGAAGCCCAGGCCCACGGCTTTAAACCCAGCCACTACGCTAAAGACCATGACGAGACAGATAATGACTGAGCACAATAGCCTGCTTATCAGGGAAGGACGCATCATCGACCCCGGCCAGGGGATAGATGAGGCCGCCAGCCTAGTGATAAGCGACGGCAAAATCGCCTGGCGGGGACGGGGAGACCCGCCCCCCGCAGCCTATGATGTCATTAACGGCCGGGGGCTGGTAGTAACCCCGGGCTTTATCGACCTACACTGCCACCTGAGACAGCCGGGGGACGAGGAGAAGGAGACCATCGCCAGCGGCGGTGCCGCTGCGGCTCGCGGCGGCTTTACCACCATCTGCTGCATGCCCAACACCAGGCCGCCCCTGGACAGCCCGGAGGCCATTGATTATGTCAAGGAAACAGCAGCCCGGGAAGCCCCGGTGCGCGTCCTACCCATCGGCTGTATCTCCCGGGGAAGAAAGGGAGAGCAACTGACTGACATGAAGGGGCTGGTTAACGCCGGGGCCATCGCCTTCAGCGACGACGGTAGCCCGGCGGCCACTTCCCGCCTCATGCGAAAGGCGCTGGAAGCGGGCCGGGAACTGGACATGCCCATCATCGACCACTGCGAGGATATTAGCCTCGCCCGGGGCGGCGTGATGAACGAAGGCGCCGTCTCCAGCCGGCTGGGCCTCCCCGGAATACCCGCCGCCGCCGAGGAGATTATAGTCGCCCGCGACCTGATTCTGGCGGGGCTAACCGGGGGGCACATTCACATCGCCCACGTCTCCACGGCCGGCTCGGTGGAGCTTATCCGCCGGGCCAAAGAGAGCAATATCAGGGTCAGCGCCGAGGTTACCCCCCACCACCTGACCCTGACCGAGGAGATAGTTACCGGCGGGGACGCAAACGCCAAGGTAAACCCGCCCCTGAGAACGAAAGAGGATACCCAGGCCCTGCTCCAGGGGCTAAAAGACGGGGTGATTAGCATTATCGCCACCGACCACGCCCCACACACCGGCGCCGAGAAGGGCCTCGGCTTCGCCCGGGCACCCTTCGGTATCAGCGGGCTAGAGACAGCCCTGGGCAGCCTCATGGGGCTGGTGCACCGCGGCGAACTCAGCCTCCCCACCCTCATCGCCCGGCTCACCACGGGGCCAGCCAGGATAATCGGCGGTAGCTACGGAGAGCTGGGCACCCTGAAGGTCGGCGCCCCGGCCGATATCACCATCTTCGACCCGGACAGGGAATGGCTGGTCGACCCGCAGGCCTTCGCCTCGAAGGGGAAGAACACCCCCCTTGCCGGCTCGAAGCTGAAGGGCAAGGTGGTCGCCGCCATCGCCCGGGGTAGGCTGGTCTACCAGGACGGCATCAGGATAGAAAAGATAAGCACAGAGAGAACGGAGTTAATAAGATGACCAAAAAGGCAGTTCTGGCCCTGGAAGACGGCTCGGTCTATGAGGGCTATACCTTCGGCACCGAGGCCGATACCTACGGCGAGGTGGTCTTCAATACCAGCATGACCGGCTATCAGGAGATGCTCACCGACCCCTCCTACGCCGGGCAGATTGTGGTGCCGACCTACCCCTTAATCGGGAACTACGGCATAAATAAAGACGATTTCGAGTCTAAGAAAGTCCAGGTGCAGGGCTTTGTGGTCAGGGAGGAGTGCCTTGAGCCCAACCACTACCTGAGCGGTAAGACCATAGATGAGTTCCTGAAAGAATACCACATCCCGGGCCTCTACGGCGTGGATACCCGCGCCATCACCCGGAAGCTGCGCTCCGCCGGGGTGATGCGGGGCGCCATTACCAGCGGCGAAGCCGGGGCGGCCCTGGAACGGATAAAGGGCCTGGCCGACTACGGCTCGATTGACTTTGCCCGCCAGGTCACCACGGAGAAGCCCTACTCCTGGGGGCCTCCCTGTGATACCTGCGAACTGAAATACCCCTGCTTTACCGTCGGTGATACCTGCCT
Source organism: uncultured Dehalococcoidales bacterium (assembly GCA_964644205.1). GTDB lineage: Bacteria > Chloroflexota > Dehalococcoidia > Dehalococcoidales > UBA5760 > UBA5760. The sequence goes on from CAZXVG010000047.1 coordinate 7,350, forward strand.
CTGCGGACAGGAAGCAGCCAGGGAAGCACAGGAGGCGAAATACAGAATAGTCGTCCTCGACTGCGGCCTGAAATTCACCATCCTGCGCATGATGTGCGGCTACGGCTGCCGGGTAACGGCCGTCCCCTGCACCATGTCCGCCGGGGATATTCTGAAGCTTAAGCCGGACGGCATTATCCTCTCCCCGGGCCCGGGTAACCCCGAGATGCTGGACTACATCGTGGACACGGTGAAAGAACTCGCCGATAAGAAGCCCATCATGGGTATCTGCATGGGTAACCAGCTGATTGCCCGCGCCTTCGGGGCCAAGACCTTCAAGCTGAAGTTCGGCCACCGCGGCTCTAACCACCCGGTGAAAGACCTCGCCGACGGCAGAGTTCACATCACCTCCCAAAACCACGGCTACGCCACCGACCCCGACTCCTTAAAGGACGGCCTTGAGGTAAGCC
>CAZXVG010000048.1:0-3304 GCA_964644205.1 uncultured Dehalococcoidales bacterium
GGTCTCGAGCGGCTGCCCCCTGACCACGCGGTCCACAGCCTCTCGATATACCCCGAGTAGTAGTCCTTCAAGGCGGTAAGATACCCCGGGCGGCACTCCCGGCAGCCGATGCTGTTCAGCTTCAGGGTCAGCAGGCTAAGGCCGAGGGAGCTAAAGAACTGCCAGGCCAGGTCGATGACCTCGGCATCAAGGGCCGGAGAGCCGTCCCCCAGTACCTCACAGCCGAACTGATAGTGCTCGCGGTACCTCCCCGCCTGGGGCCGCTCGTAGCGGAAGATGGGTGCCAGGTAGTAGAGCTTCACCGGCTGCGGCAGGTTGTGCATCCCGTGCTCCAGATAGGCCCGGCACACCGGCGCCGTGCCCTCCGCCCTCAGCGTGAGCCGGTTACCGCCCTTGTCCTCGAAGGTATACATCTCCTTCTCGACAATATCGGTCCCCTCACCGATGCTCCGCGAGAAAAGCCCCACGTCCTCAAAGGTGGGGGTATCAATGCGCTCATAGCCGTAGAGCTCACCGAGCCCGACAGCCCGGCTCTCAACGTAGCGCCAGTAGACCTGCTCCTGGGGGAGAATATCCGAGGTGCCGCGCGGTGCCCGATACAAAGCACCCTCCTTTCCAGCTAGAATACCGTATCAGCAGTGGACTTGTAAAGACTGATAATCGCTTACCAATTGACAATTAGCCTCGCCCCTAAGTAAACTTATCCTATCCCGCTAGCGAAGAAGGGGAAAGCCTATGCCCGACATTACGGAAAGCGCCCGACGCCTGGCCGAGATTATCGCCGGCTATCAGGCCGACTACATCGAAGCCCGCCTTGAGGAGAGCCAGGCAAGCCATATCACCTACCGGGGAAGAGAGCTTGAGTCCATCGGGAAGAAGCGGGCGGTGGGGGGCAGCGTGCGCGCCCTGGTAAAGGGCGGCTGGGGCTTTACCAGCTTTAACGACCTAAGCGACCTTTCCGGCCGGGTGGAATCAGCCGTAAAGCAGGCCCGCCTTGCCGGCGGTAAGCAGAAGATTGAACTGGCGCCGGTAGCCGCGGTGACCGACAGCGTGCTCACAACTCAGGATAGAAACCCGGTGAGGCTACCGCTCGCCGAGAAGAAGCGGCTGCTCGACGAATATAACGATATTATCTGGGAGACCACAAAGATTCAGACCTCAATCATCGCCTACGGCGACAGCCACAAGAAGACCGTCTTCTTGAGCTCGCCGGGCAGCTTTATCGAGCAGGAGCGGGCCGACGTCACCCTGCGCCTGGCGGCCATCGCCACCGAGGATGCCGAGGTGCAGCAGGCCGGGCTGAGCCTGGGCAGCCGGGGCGACTTTAGCGCCATCGAGAACCTCCACCAGCCGGTTGCCGAGATGGCGCGGCACGCCGTAGCCCTGCTCAGCGCCCCCCGGGTAGCCGGTGGCGAGTATACCGTGGTCCTGGACCCGGTTCTGGCCGGGGTCTTCACCCACGAAGCCTTCGGGCACCTCTCCGAGGCCGACTTCGTCTACGAGAACGACCGCATGCGCGAGATTATGGTGCTGGGAAGGGAGTTCGGCTCTAGCGACCTAAGCATCGTCGATGACGCCACCCTGCCCGAGCTACGCGGCAGCTTCAAATACGACGACGAAGGCGTCCCCGGCGCCAAGACCTATCTCATCAGGGAGGGTAAGCTAACGGGCCGGCTCCATTCCCGGGAGACCGCCGCCAAGATGGGCGAGGCGCCCACCGGTAACGCCCGGGCCCTGAGCTACCGCTACCCACCCATCGTGCGCATGACCAACACCTACATCGAGCCCCGCACCGCCTCTTTTAGCGACCTCATCGGCGACATCAAGGAGGGGATATACGCCAAGAACTGGTACGGGGGCACCACCAGCATGGAGATGTTCACCTTCTCCGCCGGCGAGGCCTACATGATTCGCAACGGTAAGCTCGCCGAGGCGGTAAGGCCGGTGACCCTTACCGGTAACGTGTTTCAGACCCTGAAGAACATCGATGCCATTGCTAACGACCTTGACATGAACCAGGGCGGCGGCTGCGGCAAGGGGGGCCAGATGCCCCTGCCCGTATCCAACGGCAGCCCTCACATCAGAATCAGCCGCTGCCTGGTGGGAGGGAGATAAGGTGGAGGACATCCTAGCCCGGGCGAAAAGGGTAGCCGAAGCCGCCGAGGTCTTCATGGTCACCTCCGAGGAGACCCCGGTTCAGTTCGAGGCTAACCGTCTGAAGCACATCCAGGGTAAGCAGGCCAGCTTTGTGGCGCTGCGTATTATCAAAGGGGGCCGGGTCGGCTATGCCGTCTCCTCCGGGCTGAGCGACCGGCAGAAGCTGGTAAGCGACGCCGTGGAGACCGCCGAGTTCGGCATCAGGGCCGAGTTTACCCTGCCGGGGGCCACCACCTACCCCGAGATTATGGTCTTCGACCCAGCGGTGGAGGCGGTAAGCCTCGAAGAGATGGTCGGACTCGGTAGCCGGCTAATCGACACGGTAACAAAGCACACCCCGGAGATTCTGTGCGATGCCGAGGTGGCTAAAGGGACAACCCTGGTGCGCCTCATAAACTCGCGCGGCGGCGAGATGAGCTACCGGCAGACCGGCTTCTCGCTGGGCGTCCAGGGACAGCTGATTCGCGGCACCGACATGCTCTTTGTCGGGGAGGGCCAGAGCTCCTGCCGTCCCTTGAGAGATACTAAAGAAATAACCGATGTCGTCCTCCGCCAGCTCGAACTGGCCCGGAAGACGGCCCGGATAGCCACCAAGACGCTACCGGTAATCTTCACCCCCGACGGGGTCGCCAGCGCCCTCGTCTCCCCCCTGATGGTCGCCCTGAACGGCAAGGTCGTGCTCCAGGGGGCCTCCCCCATCGGGAATAAGGTGGGGGAACAGGTCTTTAGCGCTAAGCTAAGCCTCCACGACGACCCGACCATTGCCTACCGCCCCCAGAGCCGCCCCACCGACGACGAGGGCGTCCCCAGCCAGCGCACCCCCCTCATCACCTTAGGGATGGTGACCGGCTTTATCTATGACCTAATGACTGCGGCCCGTGCCGGTAAAAAGAGCACCGGGAACGGGGGGCGCCACCAGGGAGGGCTACCCAGCCCCACCCCGAGCGCCTTCGTCTTCAGCGCGGGCGACACCGCCTTCGACGATATGGTAAGCGACATCAAGGAAGGACTGGTTATCGAGCATGTCATGGGCGCCGAACAGGGCAACATCCTGAGCGGCGACTTCAGCGGCAACGTCCTGCTTGGCTATAAGATAGAAAGTGGTAAAATAGTAGGTAGGGTGAAGGATACCATGGTCTCCGGAAAC
>CAZXVG010000048.1:3404-7784 GCA_964644205.1 uncultured Dehalococcoidales bacterium
GATAGAAAGTGGTAAAATAGTAGGTAGGGTGAAGGATACCATGGTCTCCGGAAACGTCTACCAGCTCCTCAAGGAGATTACCGCCGTGGGTAGCGACGCCAGGTGGGTCGGTAGCTCCCTTTATACCCCTTCCCTCTACTGCCCGGGACTAGCGGTAGCCAGTAAGTAGGTCCGGCGGGGCAAGCCGCTTCCCTTGATGAAGGGGGTAGCTTAGGTATAAACTCATGGAAAACGAGGCAGGCTGAATGAACAAACTGGTCAAGCTCTATGCCCGTCCCCGACTCAAGTCGCCGGTCTTGCTGGCGGCCTGGCCCGGCATCAGCAACGTGGCCATTATCGTGGCCACCTATCTGGAAAGGAAGCTCAGCTTCAAGCGGCTGGGCGAGATTCAGGCCTCCCATTTCTTCGACCCGATTGGCGTCATCGTCAGAGACAACGTGGTCGAGGCGCCCAGCTTCCCGCAGAGCCGGTTCTCCTACTGGAAAAACCCGACCGACGGCAGCGACATAATACTGTTCATCGGCGAGCAGCAACCGGCCGCCAACAGCTACGAGCTGGCCAATACGGTGCTCGAAATCGGCCTGAGGTTCTCCGTTAAGCGGGTCTACACCTTCGCCGCCGCCCTGACCCGCATCCACCACACCGAGCAGCCCAGGGCCTGGGCGGTGGCTACCAGCCAGGAGGTGGCCGAAGACCTGGAGAAACATAACCTGGTGCAGAAGAGAAATCTGCAGATTGCCGGGCTCAACGGACTGATGCTCGGCGTCGCCAAGGAGAGGGACATAGAGGGCGTCTGCCTGTTGGGCGAGGTGCCGATGTATGCCACCAAGATACAGAACCCGATGGCGGCCCTGTCCATAATCAAGACACTGACCGGCCTATTGGATATCAAGATTGACCTTACGGAGCTTAATCAGATGGCCAACGAGACCAGAGAGGGCATGAAACGGGCCGCCGCCGAAGCCATGGGGGAGTATATCGACTACTTCACCGAGCCAATATGGGAACATGACGAAGAGGATGATGAAGAAGACGAAGACGAAGAGGAGGAGAACTAGGGAAAGCCGATGCCGTCACCTATCGACGAGATAATCAGTAGCCTGAGTGAGCAGGACGAAGCGCCGGTCAGCTCCAGACTGACGGAGCTTGCCAACATGGACGCAGCGGCGCTGGAGAGCTTCAAGCAGGCATGGCCGACCATCGAGCTGGGGCAGCGGCGGCAGATTGTATCGCGGCTGGTCGAGCTGGCCGAGGACAACTTTGAACTCGACTTCGACAATATCCTCAAGAACTGCCTCGACGACGAAGACGCCGAGGTGCGCAGCAAGGCCATTAAGGGCCTGTGGGAAAACGAGGAGCCGTCGCTCATCAATACCCTGCTCAACCTCTTCGAGCACGATAGCTCGGAGGCGGTGCAGGCGGCCGCCGCCAGCGCGCTGGGCAGATTCGCCATGCTCGCCGAGCACCAAAAACTGCGCCGCAGCTACCGGGCAAAGATATATCAGGCGCTGCTCGCCACCATAAAGGATAACAGCCGCTCTCCGGAAGTGAAACGCCGGGCACTGGAGGCAATCGCACCCATGGACTCCACCGAGGTGGGCCGGGCAATCAGCGAGGCCTACCACAGCGGCCACCCTAAACTCAAGGTGAGCGCCATCTACGCCATGGGCAAGAACTGTAACCCCGCCTGGCTGCCCCTGCTGTTCAAGGAACTGGACAGCCCCGAGGCGGAGATACGCTATGAAGCCGCCACGGCCTGCGGCGAAATCGGCGAGGAGGAGGCCGTGCCCCACCTCATCAAGCTGATAGACGACCGGGATATCGAAGTACAGCTGGCAGCCATCCGGGCACTGGGCAGAATAGGCGGCACCGAAGCCAAGAACTGCCTGGAGCAGTGTCTCGACGACGACAACGAGGCCATCGAGCAGGCTGCGGAGCAGGCCCTCTATGAACTGAACGAAGGCGAAGAACCGCTTTCGTTCTCACTGTGAACCCTCGAGACTGGCATGATTAACAGCAAGAAGATTAAGCTACGCAAGAGAAGTTTGGCCGATGCCGTAGAAAACTACGCCTGGCTGACCGACCCCGAGCTTACCCGGCTCGATGCCGCCCCCATCTTCAACGCCACCTTCGCCCATTACCTGGCCGTTTATCGGGAGGAACTCGGCTACACCTCACGCAAAAGGTGCGCCTTCGCCGTAGAAACCGCCGACGGGAAACACGTGGGCAATTGCTCCTACTACGACATCAACGACAAGAAGAAGGAAGCCCAGCTCGGCATCATGATCGGCAACCGCGACTACTGGGACAAGGGCTACGGCACCGAGGCGGTAACCGCCCTGCTCAAGCACATCTTCCGGGAGACAGACCTGAACCGCGTCTACCTTAAGACCCTGGTCTCCAATATCCGGGCACAGAGGTGCTTCCAGAAATGCGGCTTCGTCTTCTCGGGACACCTGGACAGAGACGGCTACCACTTCATACTGATGGAGCTACGCCGTAAACAGTGGCAGGAACAACAGCCAAGACAACCCGAAGGGAAGACTGATGACGGATAGCCAACCGCTAACCTGGCTGGGTAACAAGCTCAGGCTCCTTGACCAGACCAGACTCCCCGGGGAGGAGGTCTACCTGGAGCTCACCAGCTATCAGGAGGTGGCCCGGGCCATCAGGGAGATGAAAATCCGGGGGGCGCCCGCCATCGGGGTGGCCGCCGCCTACGGGGTGGCCCTCGGCGCCCTGGAGATTAAGGTAGACTCCAGAGAAGGGTTCCTGACCCGGCTCAAATCCGTCTTAGAAACCATAGAGGCCACCCGACCCACCGCCCGGAACCTCTTCATGGCTACCGGCCGGATGCAGAAGGCGGCCGAAGCCGCCGGGAGTGTCGCCGAGATTAAGAAAGCCCTGGTCAGGGAAGCGGCCAGCCTGCACGCAGCAGAGGTTAGCGCCACCAGGAGCCTGGCCCGCTTCGGCGCCGAGCTAATCGAGGACGGCTTTAGCATCCTAACCCACTGTAACACCGGGTCTCTAGCCACCACCGGCTACGGCACGGCCCTCGGGGTGATTAAGTATGCCCACGAGCAGGGTAAAAAGATAAAGGTCTTCGCCGACGAGACCCGCCCCCGCCTCCAGGGGGCCCGCCTCACCGCCTGGGAGCTCAAAAGGGCCGGGATTCCCTTTACCCTCATCACCGACTCCATGGCGGGGCACTTCATGGGCCGGGGGGAGATTAGCTGCGTCATCGTAGGCGCCGACCGCATCGCCGCTAACGGCGATACCGCCAACAAAATCGGTACCTACAGTCTGGCGGTGCTGGCCATGGAGCACGGCATCCCCTTCTACGTGGCCGCCCCCACCACCACCATTGACCTCTCGATAGCCTCCGGCGAGGAAATCATCATCGAGGAGCGAAGCCCGGATGAGGTGCTAAATATTCAGGGGGTAAGCATCGCCCCCGAGGGGACTAAGGCGGCTAACCCCGCCTTCGACGTTACCCCCCACCTCTACATCAGCGCCATCATCACGGAGAAGGGGGTAGCGACAGAGCCGTACGGGGAGAGGCTGGAGAACTTAGTTTAGGGAGACAACATGTGCTTATTTAAGGAGAAAGATTTCAAGGATGCGAAAAAGCTTAACTGGCTTGTCGGTACAGGAATTATTGCGATAGTCCTAGCTATTATCATACCACTCACAACTGGAAACGACTTAGCAACAAGTTTTGCAACAGCGCAGTTAGCCCTTAATGCAGCAGCCTTCATTGTTATACTTGTAGCTCTTTGTTATACCATAGCACAGGCACGCAAATCTATGGCTAAGCCGCGACTTGAAGTGTTTTTTAGTGACTCTGGCAACTCAAAAACTAGTATTGACATACCACGAGATAGGACAGCCGAGCATCATCTAAAATTGTCCGTTATCAATAGAGGTAACGCTGTAACCAAGCTTTTCCAAATAGATTTCAAAGTTGCTTCTATTTTCGATCCAAGGCTTGAACCAACAGTCGGGCTTGTTCTCAAAATAGCGTATGCCGGTAAGTGCAGTAATCCGCAGCAAAATACTGATAATACTAGTACAATATCATATTTTAGCGATGAACAAGTTTATTGTTTCATTAATGCCCCCGCACCAATCTACATGCTCAAGTTAATAACGCACCCCAGCAATTATGATAGCTACCCTAATGAATTTACTATAACATACAGAGTCTTTGGTGATTGGGCTGAGACTCAAGAGGGTACATTAAAGGTAAACTGTAACAAGCTATAAGGAGGGCCTAAATGCCGCAGGCAAAAATCGGGGTGATTGGGGGGAGTGCCCTTTACAGCATTGAGGAGCTTACCGACATTAAAGAGCTTGATATTGATACCCCCTTCGGCAAGC
>CAZXVG010000049.1:0-7721 GCA_964644205.1 uncultured Dehalococcoidales bacterium
CCAGGTGACGATGGGGCTATCGGCACTGAACTTAATTTCATCAACCAGTTCGCCCTCCGTCTTGGGATAGCTGAACTTGGTGATGTAACCGCCGCTGCCAAAATCCTGGAAGAGCAGCTTGGCCTCGGTAAGATGCAGGGCCTTAATCATCGTGTTTAACATTTCATTAGCCAGCTCGTCCAGCTTGATGACGTGGCTCATTCTCTCTCTGAAGTCGATGAGCGCCCGGCGGTACTGGTAGGTCCTCCAGTGGAAGGAGCGGTAGACACAGTTCTCGATGACATGCAGCATAGGGCGGGCTATCAGTGCCAGAAAGATGACCACCGCGATGCTCTGGATGATGGGAATAGAGGCCGGCTGGGAAGGTAAAAATCTCTGCCCGATGATTACCAAGCCGAAGTAGATGCCGCCGAGGCTGGCCGCCAGTATCCCGTAGGCCAGCACCTTACGGGCCACGAATCTGGTGTTAAGCAGCTGGTACTTGGTGATGGCATAGGCAATTACCCCGGCATTAACCATATTACCAACATGGTCTATAGGCAGACCGGATATAGCCGGGGTCAGATTGGTAACATAGGTCGAGACAATCACCACCACCGAGCCGAAGATGAGATACATGGTCCGGTTACGGTCGGCAGGGTCAACGGAGTGCTGGTAGCGCCTTACCAGGGCCCAGGTAGCGCTGATTAAGAAGAAGGCACTAATGCCACCGATTACGTAGCCGGAAACCCCCACGCCATGGTACAAAACCCCGTTAACGACGTAGGCATATTCTATAATGTAGCCGTTCAGAGCCAGGGCCAGGATGGTGAATACGGCACCGTAGCCCAGGTAGACACCAAAGCCGCCGGGTTTGTTATTGTAGGTCCTGACGAAATGGTAGTAGCTGACCACCGTCCAGACAAGGGTAGCGGCAAGTATCTCATTCCAGAGAAGCGCGTACCGGGGATAGGGGTTAAAGTGCAGCATAAAGGAGGTAAAGCTCCATATGCTGGAGGCAATGAGAAACAGGGCTAAATTCCGATTAAGACGCCGGCTCCTCTGGCGCAGGGCTACCACTGCCAGGATAGCAAACAGTATAAAGCTAACCAGTGGAATTATCGCCCAGACAGTCAAAACAACTCTTCCCTTTATCAGCCAGAGAGGCTGATACGACTAATGTTTACATTTCTTTACCAGGATTATGCCTGATGACTCTGGGATTGTCAATAACACCATGGTCTTTGGGGCTCATCAAAGCAAGAAAAGAGCCAGCTAGCGCTTTCCGCTGGGGGGATACCGACGGTCACGATATAGTCAGCAAGGGCTAACTCGCGCCCTGACACACTCTGTGGGCCCGGGTCATCTGTGCGGTCTTGCGGAACATCCTGCTTACGAAACCGAAAAACATCTTGGCGGCGAAACGCAAAATGGTCTTCCGGCGCACCCGGTTGGATATACTGTAAGCCTCGGAAAGACACCTTCTAAAATCCTCCCGAGACACGCTATCCGAGAAATAGCTGTCAAAGGACTTAAGCGAAACCTTATGCCAGTCGATGCCTCTTTTCTTCTCTTCGCCCATGGCATCGTATAGTGAAGTGCCGGGCAGGGGAGTGAAACTATTGACGTCAAAAAGGTCGGTCTTGACCCTTTTCATCAGCTTCAGGGTACCTTCCATGTCCTCTCTAGTCTCACCCGGCAGGCCCATGAGGACCGAGCTTGCCGTGGGGATACCGCTAGCATAGACCATCTCGCTTACCCTGATAATCTGGTCGACGGTTATTTTTTTGTCAATCGCCTTGAGCACCCGGTCACTACCCGATTCCAGCCCAAAATACAGACCGCAACAGCTGGCCTGCTTCATCAATTGGAGCAGCTCTTCGTCTAGGTTATCGTAGCGGGCGGTACAGCGCCACTTGACGTCCAGCCCCTCGTCAATCACCGCCCGACAGAACTCCCGGAGATAGCGGCGGTCATAGGTAAAGGTGCCGTCGGCAATATCAACGTAATCTATCTTCTTATAGGTATCCCTTAGGAGCTTCATCTCTTTAATAACATGGGCCACGCTGCGGCGGCGCACCCGGCCGCCCCAGAGCCTCTTATCGGCACAGAAAGCGCAGGTGTAGGGACAGCCGCGGGTAGTCATCATACTGTGCAGCCGGTAGCGATTATAGTCACAGTTCAGCACCAGGTCCCGGGCCGGGAAGGGCAGCTCGTCAAGGTTCTCGATAGGCCCGACGCCGGGGGTACTGAGCACCCGACCACCCCCATCCCGATAGTAGATTCCGGGGACATCTTCCCACCTGGGGCTTTCCTTACCCAGTTCCTTCACCAGGCCAAGTAGCGGGATTTCACCCTCGCCCCGGATAACAAAATCTATATTCGCATTCTGCATGACCTCGTCGGGGCAGAAGGTCGGGTGGGCCGAGCCGGCGATAACCTTAATATCGCCGTTAATCTCCTTAACCAGAGCAGCCACCTTCTCCACCACATACCTCAGCGGCGTGAGATACGATATGCCCACCGCCGCCGGCTTGGCCTCAATCAGGATATCAGCCAGCATTTTCCAGATGGCGTGGTTCTTGTCACCCACGACGGCCTGGTAGGCACGCTGTCCGGCGGCGTATGCCTTGACGTCATAGGAAAAACCCCGGTTTCTGTTGTTGTGCAGCGAGTCCGCCAGCAAATCTCCCATGAGCACCGCGGCCTCAAAACCCTCGTTGCGGAGATAGGCGGCCAGGCTGGTTAGTCCAATGTGATAACCGCAGTCCGCGGAAACGCCCTTCAGGCTGGTATAGGGTGGGTCGATAAGCAATATGTCCATCTTTAACTACCTCTTTCAGAATACTTACGAAAGATGAGGGTCGAGTTATGCCCGCCGAAGCCAAAGGAATTCGAGATTACGGTCTTTACCTCCAGGGGACGCGCCTCATTGGGTACATAGTCAAGGTCACACTCCGGGTCGGGGTGGTCGAGATTCAAGGTCGGCGGCACGACGCCGTAGTTCATAGCCAGCACGCAGATAACCGCCTCCAGACTGCCCGATGCCCCGAGAAGGTGCCCCGTCTGCGACTTACTGCCGGAGACGGGAATCTGATAGGCGCGCTCTCCGAGGACACTCTTCATAGCCCGGGTTTCCGCCCGGTCGTTAAGCAGGGTCGCCGTACCGTGGGCGTTGACATAGTCAACATCGTCCGGGGTGATACCGGCCTTTTTCATGGCCAGCCTCAGGGCCCGTGCGGCTCCCTCGCCGTCAGGGGAAGGCTGCGTCAGGTGGAAAGAGTCGCTGGTGGCGCTGTAGCCGATGACCTCCGCCAGGATAGGAGCCCCCCGTTCCAGGGCATAGCCGGCCTCCTCTAGGACCATGATGGCGGCACCCTCGCCCAGGACAAAGCCGTCCCGCTCGGCATCAAACGGCCGGCAGGCGGTCTCCACCCCGTTATTCTTGGTCGACAGCGCCCGGCAGGAGTTGAAGGCCGCCAGGATTATGGGGATAACGGGGGCCTCAGCACCGCCGGCAATGATTACCTTGGCCTGACCGCTCCTGATTATTTCATAAGCCTGACCGATGGCATCGCTGCTGCTGGAGCAGGCCGACGAAGGAGAGTAGTTGACCCCCTTGGTGCCCAGGGTGAGCGACACCTGTATCGAGGCGGCGTCGCCGGACATGGTCGGCGCCAGAACCGGGCTCACCCTTTCCGGCCCGGACTCGCTTAACACCTTGAGCTGGTCACAAATCTGTAGTAGCCCGCAGATGCTGTCACCGATGATGACGCCGGTGTCCTCGGCATCGCCGTTATCCAGTCGTAAACCGGCGGCCTCGGCTGCCTGCAGGCTGGCAGCCACCGCAAACTGGGTGAACCTGTCCATACGTCCGGCCTCTTTCGGGCCGACATAGACATGCGGGTCAAAGCCCTTCACCTCGGCGGCGTACTTGGTCTTGAAAGACGTGGCATCGAAGGCGGAGATATAGTCGATACCGCTCTTGCCGCTAGTGAGGGCAGCCCACATCTCGGGAACCGTCAGCCCCACCGGGCTGATAACCCCGAGCCCGGTGACGACCACTCTTTTACTGCTGGGTACCGTTTCTATAACCACCTCGCTTCACCTCTCTTGAACTATTTAGCCTGCCATCAACCCTAATGAGCCATTACTCTAGAGACCCTATCGGCTCTCGACCGCCTCCGGCTCGCGCTTTGCCCCCACACCTACCGGCACCTCCTCGGCACCCTTGAGCAGACACTCTATCATGCTGTCCGACGGGTTGATGTGCGGCGGCTTCAAATGAGCCAGGTCGGCACCAGCCGCCTGCTGCTTTATCATGTAGCCACGGAAGGCATTCTGCGGAAGCAGGGTAACCTCCAGCGGCTTCAGGCCGATAAAGGCCTCCAGGTCAGCGTAGGGCGGGTCCAGCTTTACCAGCTGCTCGTGGACGGCGCCGGCTACCTCTTCGGGGGTAGTGCCCCCGTCTTCCTTAAGCTCCAGGTAGAGATGCAGCACCGGCCTGTCCCTTAGCTCCTTACGCAGCGTCCACTCCCGGTAGGGTATCTGGGTATTCTCTATCGCCTGCCAGATGACCTTCTCCGTGAGCCGGGTGAAACCGGCAACATCGATTATATCGTCCACGCGGCCGTGGAACTCCATCTGGGGAATATCTATGCCCAGCTTCTCGTTGCGTAGCGAGGTAATCTTTACCATATCGCCCAGGCGGTATCTCACGAAGGGCATACCGTGGAAGCTGGTTATGACCACCTCGTACTTCTCCCCGGCCTTAACCTCGTTCAGGAGCAGGGTCTCCGGCTCATAGTCGGGGTCGGCCTTTGACCTCAGGCTCTCTTCCTCGGGGATAAACTCAAAGAAGTTGACGTGGGGTATGAAGGTAAGCCCCTGGTAGTCCCAGGTCTGCGTGGCCATGATCAGCCCCTCGGTGCCGGCATAGACATCCAGGGGATAACGCCCCCACATCCTCTTGACCCTCTCCCTGAAGGCGGCCCCGTCCGAGCCGGTGGAGACCAGCCCCTTGAGGCTCCAGATATCCCGGGGCAGGATTTCACGACGCGCTAGCTTACTCTTTAGTAGCCCCCTCAAAAGCCTGAGAAGCACCCTAGGCCTGCCTAGAAGCGGCCTGATATTAATGCCGTCCCGCTGCTTGCTGAAGCGCTCACCGATGGCTACCAGGACGCTGGACATGGCAAAGAACAGGTCCAGGCCCTCCGTCAGAGCCAGGTCGAAGCCGAGCTGCACCCTTTCCTCGAAGGACATATGCTCGGCGGCCTTTATCGGCGGCAAAAAGTCGAACACTTCGTGGGGGGCATTGTGTATCAGGGCACCGGTGGTATAGGGCGGCGGGGCCAGGGCATAGAGAAAGGTATCCCGCCACTTGTAGCCGATTTCCCCCTTCTCCTTACAACAGGCAAAGGCCAGGCAGCCAAAGAGCAAGGCGCGAACCTCATCATACTGGCGGGCGGTGACCGGAGCCCACTTGAAGGAATACTCGCCGGAACGGCCCGAGGTGTGCTGCCAGAAGAGCGGTTTCGCCGGCAGGGCGCGCTCGTTTTTGGTCAAGAGAAACGGCTCATAATCGGCATAGGAAGTCAGGGGCACCTGACTCCGAAATTCGACCACATTTTTGGGCTGGGCACCACGCATGATACTCCTGCCCAGCTTACACTTCCTGAGCAACTGCAACTGCTCAAGCAGCAGCCTTTCCTGGATGCCCATAAAATCTTCGAGGCTCAGATCGATAAAACCGCAGCACCTCTGCCACAGCTCTTGGTTGCTACCCTGGACAATCAATTCTGCCTCTTTAGTCATCGTCGCCTAACCTCCATACTTTTCTAGGACCTCACCCACCGCAGGAAGCGCAGGAAAATATTGACGCTCCTCCGGCTGGGCAGTAACATCGGTGTTTCCTGGCGATAGGCACCATAACCGGGAAACATACGACCGAAGAGAAACTTGTCCTGAATAATCACCAGCACGATATCCAGCGCAATGAAGACGGGGGCCGCTATCAAGAGCAGCCGGGACCTGGCCACCGGAATCAGCGCCAGCATGAGCAGGGTAAACCAGATAACCCCGGGGTGACGCACCAGGGCGTAGACCCCTCTGTCCACCAGCTTATCGCCAACCCCCCTATCAATATATGTCTTGCGGAAGGGCAGGCTGATAAACAGGGCGTGTATCAAGAGCGAAGCCGACAACACCAGCACCCCCCACCCCACTCCCGTCAACCAGGCCGGCACCACGAGCTTTTCCGGGGAGAGACATATCATTACCAGCGCGTAAATCAAGATACCGCTGCCCACCGACCAGATAACCGGCTTCAACCGAGGGACCTTCTTCAGGGCAACCAGGTCAAAGATGTGAACTACGGTAAAACCGACGGCTCCAATTATTATGTAAAGCATAATACCTTCCCTGTTTACTACTATCAGTGATAAGCCTGAGAATGGGAAGGTATTAAATACTAGAACAATGTTCTACCCCCGGGGGATAACAGAAATGGGTAAAACTTACCAAAACTAACCAGACCTTATACCCTGCTGGCAGAGCCTCAGGGGGAAAAATCCTTAAGGCGGGTCGTCCTTTTTACAGGATTTATAAGCGAGGCATCCCCAAAATAAAAACCCCCTCACTAGAGGGGGTCGTCATTTCCTAAAGATTTTAGTGTTTAAGCGGCTACTTCCACTTTATGGTAGCCTTGCCTTTGTTATCGGAGTCGGAGTCAAGCTCTTTCTCCAGGCCCTGTAGCTTACTGGCGATTTCTTCAAACTCGGACTGGGGAGACTGCTTACCCAGTTCAAGCCCGTAGCTCACGAAGAAGTCGAGGAAGCTCCTCAGGAGCTTCTTAATATCCTGCTCCAGAGAATGAAATCGCTCTTCGGTGATGTAGTTCTTGGGCTCTTTGCTCTCCTCCTTTAGCTGGCTATCAATCAGAAAATCGATGAAATCGGCCTGAGTCATGTCGCCGCGGTTCTCATCGATCCTCTTCACGAGCTCCGCCGGTACTATCAGCATCCTTTTTTCCGCCATGTAAACACCTCTTCTTTAGGTTCAGTCTCCCTCGCGCAGCTCAAGCAACTCCAGAACGGCGTCTATGCTCTTGAGCAAACGGAGTCCCTTGCGGGTCACCCGGTAGGTCACCGTGGGATTACCCACCGTTACCTTATCAATCAGCCTCAGGCCGAGCAGGAAGTTGAGATACTTCTGCAACTGGAAGAAGCTCATATTGGCGCTGTACATTATCTCGGTCTTGCCGGCTTCGCCCAGCCTCAATATGTCGGCTATCACCTGAATGCTTGACCTTCGGCGTTCCATTCTGGCTAATTCCCCGCCAGCTGCATACTTTGAGCTAGCTCTTTAGTATAGTTTTATATACTATAATTCGCCAGATGGCAAATGTCAATACCCTCCACCTTTGGGCCGGGTTTTTACCCGAGAACCGGGTATGCGCCGAAGGTTGTTTAGAACAGCCCCAGATACCAGCTAAGAATAGCCGGGCCCCATATCAGGGTGACTATGGTGGCCACGGAAAGGGCCGGCCCGAAGGGAATCGCCTCCTTTCGCCGTTTTTTCTTGCCGAGGAGCATGACCACCGCCGCAAGCCCCCCCAGGATTGCCGCCACGATTAGGGTAAAGAATACCAGGGGGAAGCCGATAACCAGCCCTATCAGGGCGGCCATCTTAACGTCCCCCCAGCCCATGCCACCCCGGGAGATGACCACCACCAGCAGGGAGAT
>CAZXVG010000050.1:0-7649 GCA_964644205.1 uncultured Dehalococcoidales bacterium
AATCGAATATCGATACTATAAACCAGGTAAGAAACGAAGAATCTTTGACAGACTGAATGGTCAATACAAGTATTGGGAACTTTCCAAATGTCTCAAGGTAGATGCTTGTCCTCTTGATAGAGACACGAAGAATAACCTGCATTTTTTGGTTGGGCTTAGGAATCAGGTAGAGCATTGCAGAGCCAGAGAACTTGACACTTACTTGTCTGGAAGGTATCAGGCTTGTGCACTAAACTACAATTACTATTTGAAGATGCTATTTGGTAATAAGTGCGCACTCGATCAATATCTAACTTATAGTATCCAATTTGCGGAAATGACTTACCAACAAGCTACTGCCATCGCAGAAACTGAGGCAAGGATACCAACCGCTATAAAGTCATATATCACAAGGTTCGACGAAAGTCTCTCTGACGAGGAAATCAATAGTGACCGTTATTCATATAGAATTCTATTCACCAAGAAACTTACTGGCAGGCGCAACCAAGCAGATAGTGTTATAGAGTTCATAGACCCAAAATCTAAACTGGCAAAGAGTATATCGAAAGAATACTGGGTTCAGAAGGAGGTAGAAAAGCCGAAGTACCTCCCGAGCGACGTTGTGAGTATAGCTAAGCAAGAGGGATTTACCAGTTTCGGAATGCATCAACATACCCAGTTGTGGAAGAAAGAGAACGCCAAGAACCCGGCGAAGGGCTATGGGACTATGGTATCCAAACAGTGGTACTGGTATCAAAGGTGGGTTGATTTCGTATTAGAACACTTGAAAGCTGTTGCTCCTGAAGCCCGAAAAAGACCTTAAAATGAATAAGCCTTGTGTCTGGCAACTAAGAGGCATTTCACCCCCCCTAGCGACCCTCCCTGAAAACCCTATTTACTCTCTCTCCTAACTACGGTATACTGACCTGAGATAGTAAAACAGACCTGACTTGCAAGGAGGGTAGCGAGCACCATGAACTTCAGCCAACTCTGCTGGGGAGCCGTCTGCTTCTACTACCGGGCGCTCGGCGACCAGAAATACAGCAAGATTATGCGGGATACCCAGTTCCTGTCCCGCCTCAGGCGGGAGCCGTTCAATGTCAGCGCCGCCGAGTTCGAGGAGAAGGTGCTCTTGGACCACGTCAACATCGAGAACTACGACCTGCTCATCGGGCACGGCCTGTCCAGGAACATCCTGGACACCATAATCAAGCTCCTGCCCGAGACATCTCCCCTTGAGAACGTCACCCTGCTGGACTGCGACCTCTCCGACCGCGGCGTAACCGACCGCATAAGCCAGATATATGCCAGCATTTACTCGGTTAACGGCCTGTGGCTGACCGGGGTGTCCAAGGTCGTGCACCTCCTCAACGACAAGCTGTTCCCCCTGCTAAACCTGAACATATCGAAGCACTTCGGGCTCCTCGAAGGCGATACCAACCTGATTCGCTGGATGAGAATCACGCAGGAAAACGCCCGGGAGGTCGTTACCGACTTCCAGAAACGGGGGCTTCCGGGCACGCCGGAAGGCTTCCTCTCCCAGAAGCTGGGCTATACCAGCCGGGGCTATGAGAAGTCGCTGGTAAAATTCCTCGACGAGTTCTTCTGGCTGCGCTTCGGGGACAACCTGCCGGTACCGCCCCGATGGGTACCCCCGATGGACTAAGGACGCATGCAAACTCTTCTAGATTCTGCCTTCATTATTTCTTGACAAGAGCTAAAAGGCTATGCCATATTAGGGCGTAAGATGGCTCACAGCCGAGCCATGTTGTCTTCTAAGCCCATAACCAGGCCTGAACGAGTTTCTTCTTACTACAGTCGAGTATGTTCTAATCAGAAAGCTTGGAAGGAGGTCTCTTCATGACTAACGGCTACAATGGAAAGGTTCTCTTTATCGACCTAGCTACCGGCGCCACCGAGGAAGAGAGCCCGCCCGAGAAGGTCTACCGCGACTTCATCGGCGGCCAGGGGCTGGGGGTGAGAATCCTCTACGAGCGCCTGAAGCCCAAAATCGACCCGCTCGGTCCCGACAACATGTTAGGCTTCCTGGTCGGCCCCCTGACCGGCACCGGCATCCACGGCGCCCGCTTTCAGACCGTCACCAAGTCCCCGGTTACCGGGGGCTGGGGCGACGCCAACTCCGGGGGCTCGCTGGCCCCGGTACTCAAGGCGACCGGTTATGACGGCGTCTTCTTCAGCGGCATCTCCCCCAAGCCGGTCTACGTCTTCCTGGACGACGGCCAGGTCGAAATCAAAGACGCCTCTCACCTCTGGGGCAAGGACACCGCCGAGACCGAGGAAGCCATCCGCAAGGAGCTGGGGGACGAACGAGTCAAGGTTGCCTGTATCGGCCCGGCGGGAGAGGCGAAGTCACTGATGGCCTGCATCAGACACGAGGGGTCAGCCGCCGGACGCTCCGGGGTGGGCGCCGTGATGGGTTCTAAGAAGCTCAAGGCGTTTGCCGTCAGGGGAACTAAGAAGGTATCCCTGGCCGACCCGGACCGCTTCGCCGCCCTGCGTAAGGAGTACCTGAAGAGCGTCCGGGATACCGACCACCCCTGGGCGGTGATGTTCAAGAAATGGGGCACCTGTTCCTTCCTCTCCCCCTCGGTGGAGAGTGCCGACTCACCGATGAAGAACTGGGCCCTTTACGACGAAGAAAGGTTCCCCAATCACGGCCGGATAAACGGCGATTCAATTACCAAGCACCAGTACAAAAAGCACGCCTGCACCGGCTGCCCGCTGGCCTGTAAGGGCTGGCTGCGCATCGATACCAAATACGGGCTGGTGGAATGCAGCAAGATCGAATACGAGACCCTGTCCCTCATGGGCCCCAACTGCCTGGTTGACGACCTGGAGGCGCTATGCAAGGCCAACGACCTCTGTAACCGCCTGGGACTGGATACCATCGGCGACGGCGCCGCCATTGGCTTCGCCATGGAGTGCTACGAGCGCGGCGTGATAACCAAGGAGGATACCGACGGCATCGAGCTTACCTGGGGCAACGGCGACGCCCTGGTAGCCATGACCGAGAAGATTGGCCGCCGGGAAGGCTTTGGCGCCGTGCTTGCCGACGGCGCTAAGTTTGCCGCGGAGCGCATCGGCCAGGGCTCCGAGGCCTGGGCCATCCACGTCGGCGGTCAGGACATGCCGGCTCACGACCCCAGGGTCAGCATCGGCTACGGCTGGGGCTACCAGGTCGACGCCACCCCCGCCCGACACACCGCCACCCAGTTCAAGAATGAGCACGACTCAAGGGTTCCCTTCGCCACCTGTAACGAGCTCAAGCTCCCCGACCCGGACCATCTGGATACCACCGCCAACGCCCCCCTGTACGCCACCTGTAGCGACCTGGACCGCTTGTGGACCTCGGCCGGCCTCTGCATCTTCGGAGAGGTCCCCGAGACCCTGCCTTTGGCCGAGGCCATCGCGGCGGCTACCGGCTGGGACTTTACCCTCGAAGAGGGCCTGGAGGCGGGACGCCGCATTCAAACCCTGCGTCAGGCCTTCAACATCCGCGAGGGGGTGAACACCGGCGCCTGGAAGCTACCCGAAAGGCTGTCCGTACCGCAGGACTCGGGCCCGAACCGGGGTAAGAAGGTGGACGTTAGAGCCATGAAAGAAAAGGGCTACCAGGCACTGGGCTGGGACCCCAAGACCGGACGGCCGCTGGACGCAACCCTCAAGAAGCTGGGGCTGAAAGAGCTGGTAGGCGAGCTTCCCTGAGGTACACCATTAAAGAGACAGGATACCGCTCCTTCGGTGGCTACTGACTGAAGGAGCGGTACGCCTTTTAGAGACCCCGCCGGCTCTTAATCGTCAAAGATGAATAGCTCATCCACGGTGGTATGCAGAACCTGGGCCACGTTGTGAGCCAGCTTCAGGGAAGGGTTATACTTCCCCTGCTCCAGAAACAGAATCGTCTCCCGCCTGACGCCGACCAGCTCGGCCAGCTTCTCCTGCGTCAGATTATACTTAGCGCGATACTCTCTTATTCTTGTCTTCATAGCTGAGTTCGCTCGTCTTCCGTTTGGTCGCTCTCCGGTAGCTGCTTACGGTGTAGCCCCTTAATAAAGAATACCAGGCCGCCCACCAGACCCACCCCCATGGCCAGCGGGGCCAGTAAAACCCCGATGACGAAGAAGACCGGCTCCTCCACCCCCAGCCGGGCGATAACGTTATGCAGGAAGATGCTGGTGATTCCGGAGCCGAAGGCGATGCCCGCGACGCGGAGGAAGTTCCAGAACCGTCCCACCTCCGGCGGGCGGAGCTTCGGCTCGACGCGGTCGTAGAAGATATAACCGAGCAGGTAGACCAGACCGCTGGAGATAAGCAGCCAGCTGATGACCTGGAGCGGCTGGTAATCAACGACGTAATCTATGTTCAGGGCATAGGCCAGCGTCAGGAAGACAGTGGCCACACTCATGTAGACGAAGCTGTTGCGGGCCGCCTTCTTGATGTTCTCCTGGACGCGCTCGTCGAAGGGCGGGAAGCGGCGGTAGCGAACCAGGTGCCAGAGCTCGCGGCGGAAAACGAGCAGCACCTCCACCCCCAGGGCGATGGCGACGTAGTACTCCCGGAGAGAGATAAGAGATACCATCAATATCAAGGCAATGATGACGGCGGTGAGCAGCGCTTTCCTCATTTTCACGGGCGGCCCCTCCATGTTACTTATTTCTAACGTTATATATATCTAACATACACCATAACCAGCGTTTTGTCAATACCCCCGGAGGGAGGATAGCGGGGCATTTTAATTTAAGGGGGGCTTGATTACACCGGAAGGGATGGCTTAAAATGGCTCGAAAACAGTTCCATATGAAGGAGGCAGCAACATGGCAAAGTGGCTTCTTCTGGCGCACACCAACTGTGCCGACCCCGCACGCGAAGCGGAGTTCAACGACTGGTACGATAAGATACACCTGCCCGACGTGCTCAAGGTCCCGGGTTTTGTCCGCGCCACCCGCTACGTAACTGACGACCTCGAGAACTCCCCGGGCAAGTTCCTGGCCGGCTACGAAATAGAGACCGAGGACATCGAGCAAACCATGGCCACACTAAAGGAGACTCTGGCCAAACTGGAGGAAGCGGGCCGCATCAGCGAGCTGCCGGTGACGACCTCGCTAGTAACCTACCGCGAGATAAGCTCGCTGGGATAGCCCCAAGCCCCCTAGCTCTCTTCCTGTAGCGCCTTACAGCCCCCGGGCCGGGCTCCGGGGGCCCTTCGTCTTTATCCCACCACCCCAGCGTGAGCCCGGCCCGGAACGACCCCGGGAAGACGCCTGGCAGATTGACAAATCAGGGCCCGAAGTGGTAAATTAGTTAGGTAATTAGCAATCTAAGGCTTCGACTGCTAATCAGGAGCAGGGATGCTATCGGCGAGAAGGGAAACCATACTCAAGTCCATAGTGGGCCAGTACATCGTGAAGGCGGCCCCGGTGGCTTCGCAGAGCGTCGTCGCCGACCACGAGCTGGCCGTGTCCCCGGCCACCATCCGCAACGAGATGGCGCAGCTGGAAGAGGAGGGCTATATCATCCGCCAGCACACCTCGGCGGGCAGCATACCCTCGGACAAGGGCTACCGCTACTACGTGGAGTCTCTGGGCGATATAGAGCTTCCCCTCGCCGAGCAGCGCCTGGTGAGCCACCTCTTTCACCAGGTGGAGCGGGACCTGGAGGAATGGCTGAGGCTGGCTGCCACCGTCACGGCGCAACTGGTACAGAACATGGCGGTAGTCACCACCCCCAGGACGGCGAATTGCCAGTTCAAATACCTGGAGCTGGTCAGCCTGCGGGACCGGCTGGCACTGGCTATCTTCGTGCTGCACGGCGCCAGGATAAAGCAAAGACTGATAACCTTTGACCAGGCGGTATCGCAATCGGAGCTGACGACGCTGGCTAATAGACTGAACAGCACCTACGCCGGGCTTACCCGGCTAGAGATTCTGGAGAAAAGAAGCGAACCCTCTCCGCTTGAGCAGCAGCTCACCGACTGCCTGGTGGGCATCATGCAGGCAGAGGACGGCCGGGAATACGAAGAGCCCTACCTCGACGGGCTGCACTTCATACTCAGCCAGCCGGAGTTCGCCCAGAGCGAGCGCACCAGGTCCTTCACGGAGCTGATTGATCGGCGCCGTCTCCTCAAGATTATCGCCCCCGAAGAGCTGGGGCACCGGGAGATACGGGTGCTTATCGGCAGGGAGAATAGAGCGGAGGCCATTCAGGACTACAGCGTGGTCATCGGGTGCTACGGCCCGGCCGACGAAGCCGTGGGCACCATCGGCGTTATCGGGCCTACCCGGATGCCCTACGCCCGGGCCATCTCGGCGGTAAGCTATCTGGCGTCGCTTTTGAGCCGGCTGACCGCCGAACTCTACGGAAAAGAAGACTAAATGACACCGAATAAATGAGAGGGCACGAAGCGTGTCATCAGGGGAAGCAGGGTTAAAATGATAATGTACGAAGAGGAAGCAGACAGGGAATTAAACGAAGCCGAGGACGGGGCCGAATCCGAGGTCAGCGAGGCAGAGGATACAGAACTATTAAAGCAGGCCCTATCCCAGGCCAGGGAAAAGGCGGAATCTAACCTGGCCGGCTGGCAGCGAGCGCAGGCGGACTTCATCAACTACCGAAACCGCAGCGAGCGGGAGAAGGCCGACCTGGTGAAATACGCCAAAGGCGAACTTATAATGAAGCTGCTCCCGGCCCTGGACGACATGGAGCGGGCCCTGGCCGCTATCCCGCCGCGTCAGAAGAACCTCGGCTGGGTCGAGGGGGTGAGACTTATCGAGCGCAAGCTGAGGGCGACCCTGGAAGCGGAGGGGCTGGAGCCAATCAAGGCCCTGGGTGAGCCGTTCGACCCCCACCTCCACGAAGCCGTAATGGCGGGCAAGGGCAAGGAAGGCGCAGTCGTCGGGGAAATAGAGAAGGGCTACCAGCTAAACGACCGGGTTCTTCGCCCCAGCAAGGTAGTCGTGGGCAGCGGCGAAGAAGACGAAGAAGGAGAGACATAACCATGGCAAAAGTAATTGGCATTGATTTAGGCACCACCTTTTCCTGTGTGGCCGTGATGGAGGCCGGGGAACCGAAGGTCATTCCCAATGCTGAGGGGGGGCGCACCACGCCCTCGGTGGTGGCGGTCAGTAAGACCGGAGAGCGCCTGGTCGGGCAGGTAGCCAGACGACAGGCGATTACCAATCCGGATAACACCATCTTCAGCATCAAACGCCTCATGGGACGCAAGTTCGGGGAGCCCAGCGTCGAGTACGACCGGAAGATGCTGC
Organism: uncultured Dehalococcoidales bacterium; assembly: GCA_964644205.1. GTDB lineage: Bacteria > Chloroflexota > Dehalococcoidia > Dehalococcoidales > UBA5760 > UBA5760. The sequence continues at coordinate 7,263 of CAZXVG010000050.1, forward strand.
CCTACAAGATAGTCAAGGCAGCCAACGACGACGCCTGGGTGAAGATGGGTGACAAGGACTACAGCCCGCCGGAAATCTCGGCCATGATTCTGCAGAAGCTCAGGACGGATGCCGAAGCCTATCTCGGCGAGAAGGTCAGCGAAGCCGTCATCACGGTGCCGGCCTACTTCAACGACAGCCAGCGCCAGGCGACCAAGGACGCCGGCAAGATAGCCGGGCTGGAGGTCTTAAGGATTATCAACGAGCCAACCGCCGCCTCGCTGGCCTACGGGCTGGACAAGAAGGCGGACGAGACCATCGCCGTCTACGACCTCGGCGGCGGCACCTTTGACATATCCATCCTGGAACTGGGCGAAGGCACCTTCCAGGTCAAGTCAACCAACGGCG
>CAZXVG010000051.1:0-7605 GCA_964644205.1 uncultured Dehalococcoidales bacterium
TGGCCTGCCCCTACGGGGCGCTGAGCCGGGACAAAGACGACCAGGTGGTCGTTAAGTGCGACCGCTGCCCCGACCGGGAGATACCGGTCTGCGTGGCCAACTGCCCTAACGAGGCCCTGATGCTGGTTACGGATGAGAAAATCGCGGCGGGCGCCGCCTAAAGAGGACTTAAATGAGCTTACCACGGAGAGAGGTTATCATAATCGACTACGGCGCCGGGAACCTGCGCAGCGTGGCCAACGCCGTTATCCGGCTGGGCTATAAGCCGGTGGTAACCGCCAGCCCCGCCGAGGTACTGGCGGCCCGGACGGTCATTCTGCCCGGGGTGGGGGCCGCCGCCGATACCGTAAACAGCCTGAGAGAGTCGGGCATGGAGGCGGTCATCCGCCGCCTGGTCGAGGAGAAGCGGCCGCTTCTTGCCATCTGTGTCGGCCTACAGGTCATGCTCTCCGAGACCGAGGAGGGGGGGCGGCATCCGTGCTTCGGGATAGTCCCGGGCCGGGTGAGAAGGCTGCCCGAGGGGCAGAAGGTCCCCCACATGGGCTGGAACCAGGTGAGGCAGCAAATCCGGCACCCGATTTTTCAGGGCATCCCGGACGAAGCCAACTTCTACTTCGCCCACAGCTACTACGCCGAGCCGAGCGACGCTTCGGCCGTGGCCGGCACCACGGACTGCGGGCTAAGCATCTGCAGCGTCCTCGTTAAGGATAAGCTGGTGGCCACCCAGTTCCACCCCGAGAAGAGCGGCGACTACGGCCTGAGAATCTACGAGAACTTCCTGCGCCTGGCAGAGCCGGGCCAGTCATAACGGAGAACGGGTAATGATAAACGTTAGATACCTGATTATCGGGAACTCGGCGGGCGGTATCGCCGCCGCCGAGGCGATACGCGAGGTGGACAGAGACGGCTCAATCCTGATTATCTCCGACGAGCCCTACCCTGCCTACTCACGGCCCATGATAGCGGAGCACCTCGCCCGGGGACGCCCCCCGAAGGAGATGCTCTACCGACCGGTCGATTTCTACCGGAGGCTCGATATCCAGACCCTCCTGGGGAGAAGGGTTACCCGCCTCGACACGGTAAAGCACACCGCCGAGCTCGACGAAGGCAAACCGGTTATCTGGCAGAAGCTACTGCTGGCCACCGGGGGCACGCCCATCGTCCCTCAGATAGCGGGGGTGGAGCGGAGGGGGGTCTTCAGCTTCACCACCCTCGACGACGCCAGGGAAATCAGCGGCTTCCTCAAGGGGAAAGACCGAGCGGTGGTCATCGGGGGCGGGCTCATCGGGGTGAGCGCCGCCGAGGCCCTGGTGGAGCGGGGAGTCAGGGTTACTATTATCGAGATGAAGGAGCGCATACTGAACGTGATGCTTGATGAGGAGACCTCGGACATGGCAACGATAGCCTTAAGAAAGGCCGGGGTTAACATCGTAACCGGGCACACGGTAGCCGAAATCAAGGGCGCCGCCGCCGGGGAAGCCGTGGACGGCGTTACCCTGGACGACGGAAGCCGTCTTAACTGCAACCTGGTGGTGGTGGCTATCGGCGTCCGGCCGCGCACCGAGCTTGCGGCTGGGGCCGGGATTAGGGTAAACCGGGGCATTATCGTCGACCGGCACATGGCCACCTCCAAGACCGGCGTCTACGCCTGCGGCGATGCCGCTGAGGCCTACGACTTTATCTATAACGAGAACCGGCTGACCCCCATCTGGCCCAACGCCTACCTTGGGGGCCGGGTGGCCGGGCTCAACATGGCCGACGTCCCCACCGAGTACCCCGGCGGCACCGCCATGAACTCGCTGAAATACTTCGGGGTGGAGATTGCCTCCGCGGGCATGGTCGCCCCCGATGATGATAGCTATGAGATAGTAAGCCGCCGTAACGGCGGGAATTACCGCAAGGTCATCCTGAAGGACGGGCTCGTTACCGGCCTGGTCTTCGCCGGCGACACCGAAAAAGCGGGCATCGTCTTCAGCTTGATGAGGGATAGGATACCGGCTGACGGCTTTAAGGAAGCCCTGGTCGCCGAAGACCTGAGCCTGGCGGCCCTCCCCGAAGAGGTATGGCGGCCACGACTGGCCCAGCCGCCTGAAGGCGAAGCCAGAGTAGTTACTGCCTGGGAACAGCCCGAGGAAATACTGGCCGGCGAGTAGACCGGACGAGACGAGGAGACGGAGATGAAAAATCTGAATCAGGTGCAGAACCCGTACCGCGACGCCAAGGTAATCGACGCCTGCTCCATATTCGGGGCCATGGCTACCTCGGGGAGGTGCTTCTCCGGGGATGGGGTCATCAGGGCGATGGCCAATATGCACGACCGGGGTAACGGCCTGGGCGGTGGCTTCGCCGTCTACGGGCTCTACCCGGAACACGCCGACCATTACGCCTTCCACATAATGTTCTTAAGCGGCCAAGGTAAAGCCGAGGTCGAGGACTTCCTCAAGCAGCGTTTCTACGTGGCGGCGGCTGAGGAAGTACCCACGCGGGCCGTAAGCGCTATCACAGACCCGCCACTGGTATGGCGCTACTTCCTGGAGGTAGACCCTAGGGAGTGCCACAGCCAGTCGCCGGACGACTATGTCGTGGAACGGGTCATGGAGATAAACACCGGCTTCAAGGACGCCTTTGTCTTCTCCAGCGGAAAGAATATGGCGGTCTTCAAGGGGGTCGGCTACCCGGAGGAAATCGCCGAGTACTTCTGCCTGGAGCAGTACCGGGGCTATCTCTGGACGGCCCACGGCCGCTTTCCCACCAACACCCGCGGCTGGTGGGGGGGCGCCCATCCCTTCTCTATCCTGGACTGGACGGTGGTCCATAACGGCGAGATATCGTCCTACGGGACGAACCGGCGCTACCTGGAGCAGTTCGGTTACCGCTGCACCATGGAGACCGATACCGAGGTGGTTGCCTATGCCGTTGACCTCCTGATGCGAAAGCATAACCTGCCGATTGAAATCGCCGCCCGGGTGCTGGCGGCCCCGCTGTGGAGCCAGATTGAGCGCCGCCCCCCGGCGGAGCAGAACCTGCTACGCACCCTGCGCCAGGTATACGGAGGCCTGCTCCTGAACGGGCCCTTTACCATAATCATCGCCCACCAGGGCGAGATGGTGGGGCTTACCGACCGCATCAGGCTGCGCCCGCTCACCGTCGGGGAAAAGGACGATATGCTCTACCTCTCGTCCGAGGAGTCGGCCATCCGTCTCATCTGCCCCGACCTGGACCGGGCCTGGATTCCGGCCGGCGGCCAGCCCATCGTGGGGCGCCTGAGAGAGACCCCTAAGATGCAGCCGGTAAGCGCCGGCGAGGAGATAGCCTTAAAATGCTGACCAAAAGGATTATTCCCTGCCTCGATGTCACCCAGGGGAGGGTGGTCAAGGGCACCAGCTTCACCAACCTGCGTGACGCCGGCGACCCGGTAGAACTGGCTGACTTCTACTACCGCCAGGGCGCCGACGAGCTGGTGTTCCTGGATATCGGGGCCACCCCGGAAGGACGCGGCACCATGGTGGACATCGTAGAGCGCTGCTCGGAGCGGGTCTTCATCCCGCTCTCCGTGGGCGGGGGGATACGCAGCGTAAACGACATGCGGCGTCTACTGGAAGCCGGCGCCGACAAGATAAGCATCAACACCGCCGCCGTAAACAGCCCGGAGCTTATCAGCCAGGGGGCACTGAGGTTCGGCGCTCAGTGTATCGTGGTGGCCATTGATGCCCGACGCCGGGGAAATGGTAATGAACCAGCGTGGGAGATTCTCACCCACGGCGGGCGCAGACCGACCGGGATTGACGCCGTCTGGTGGGCAAGCGAAGCAGTCCGGCTCGGCGCCGGGGAGCTACTGCTCACCAGCTGGGACGCCGACGGCCAGCGCACCGGCTACGACCTGGAGCTAACGCGCACCATCAGCCAGACAGTGACCGTGCCGGTAATCGCCAGCGGCGGCGCCGGCAGCCCGGAACACCTCTATCAGGCGCTGGTCGCCGGACAGGCGGACGCCGTCCTAGCCGCCAGTATCTTCCACTACGGCACCTACTCCATACGCCAGGTGAAGGAATATCTGGCCGGCCGGGGGATAGCCGTAAGAACCCAAGGGGAAGACAAATGAAGACCTACTTACCGCCGAAGTTTCTGGTAGAACGAGATAAGGAGCGCTGCATCCAGTGCCAGGTGTGTGTCAGCCAGTGCAGCTTCGACACCCACTACTATGACGCCGAGGATGACGAGGTAAGGAGCCACGAGGAGAACTGCGTGGGCTGCCACCGCTGCGTCGCCTTCTGCCCCACCCGCGCTCTGAACATCCGCAAGAACCCCCTGGACTATAAGGACAACTACAACTGGCGGCCCGGGGTGATTGAGGACATCTACAAGCAGGCCGAGACGGGCGGGGTGCTCCTCACCGGCATGGGTAACGACCGGGACTACCGCATCTACTGGGACCATCTGGTGCTCAACGCCAGCCAGGTGACCAACCCCTCCATCGACCCCCTGCGCGAGCCGATGGAGCTCACCACCTACCTGGGACGCAAACCGGACCGGGTGGAGCTCGACCCGGCCTCGGCGGGCCTGAAGACGAAGATGACGCCTCAGGTCAAGGTTGAGGTACCGGTGATGTTCGGGGCCATGTCCTACGGCGCCCTGAGCCTTAACGTGCACCGCTCCCTGGCCCGGGCCGCCCAAGAGGCCGGCACCCTGTGGAACACCGGCGAGGGCGGGCTGCACCGCAGCCTCTATCAATACGGAGATAACACCATCGTCCAGGTGGCCTCGGGACGCTTCGGGGTCAGCCCGGAATACCTGAGCGCCGCCCGGGTGGTGGAGATTAAGATCGGTCAGGGAGCCAAGCCCGGCATCGGGGGGCACCTGCCCGGGGAGAAGGTAAGCGCCGAGGTATCCCTCACTCGCATGATTCCCCAGGGGACCGACGCCCTATCGCCGGCCCCGCAGCACGATATCTATTCGATTGAGGACCTGGCCCAGCTGATATACGCCCTGAAGGAAGCCACCAACTACACCAAGCCGATATCGGTCAAGATAGCCGCCGTCCACAACTCGGCGGCCATCGCCAGCGGCATGGTGCGCGCCGGAGCGGACATCATCGTCCTCGACGGGCTCAGGGGCGGCACCGGGGCGGCACCCAAGGTCATCCGGGACAACGTCGGCATCCCCATCGAGCTGGCGCTGGCCTCGGTGGACAGCCGCCTGAGGCAGGAGGGCATCCGCCACCTGGCCTCGGTGGTCGTCTCCGGGGGCATCAGAGGTAGCGGCGACATCGCCAAGGCCATCGCCCTGGGGGCCGACGCCGTCTACATCGGCACCGCCGCCCTAGTAGCCCTGGGGTGCGCCCTGTGCCAGCAGTGCCATACCGGGAAGTGCGCCTGGGGTATCTGCACCACCGACCTGAAGCTGACCCGGAGGATTAACCCCGACATCGGCAGCCGGCGGCTGGCCAACCTGCTCCGCGCCTGGAGCCTGGAGCTCAAGGAGATTCTGGGCGGTATGGGCGTTAATGCCCTGGAGAGCCTGCGCGGCAACCGCCTGCACCTCAGGGGGGTCGGGCTCAGCGACACCGAGCTCGACATCCTGGGAGTCCGGATGGCAGGTAGCTAAAGATGAACGAGAACACCTTGGAAACCAGGGATAACCCGGTAGTCACCATCGACGCTAGCGGAGTCTACTACCGCGAGCTTAACGACCGGCTGAGAGAGGCCGTGGCCGGGGGTGCTTCCGGGATTAAGCTCGATAACGTCTGCGGACAGCGGTATATCGGCACCGACCTAAGGAAGCCGGTCGATATCGAAATCTGGGGCACGCCGGGTAACGACCTGGGCGCCTTTATGGACGGGCCCCGGATTACGGTGCACGGCAACGCCCAGGACGGCTGCGGGAATACCATGAACGGCGGTGAGATAATCGTCCACGGTCACGCCGGGGATATTATCGGTCTCTCCGCCCGGGGCGGTAAGATATTCGTCCGCGACGACGTCGGCTACCGGGCCGGTATCCACATGAAGGAGTATGAGGACAAGAAGCCGGTGCTGGTCATCGGGGGCACCGCCCAGGACTTCCTGGGGGAATACATGGCCGGGGGCACCCTGGTTCTGCTCGGCCTTAATCTGAAAGAGGGGGAGACGCACCAGGCCAACTTTATCGGCACCGGGATGCACGGCGGCATTATCTACCTACGGGGCGAGATACGCGATTTCCAGCTGGGGAAGGAGGTGGGCGCTACCGAGCCGGCAGAAGACGACTACCGGCTTCTGCGCCGCCTTATCGCTGAGTTCACCGCCTTATTCGGCGGCGACGCCGAGGAGATACTGCGACAACGGTTTACCAAGCTCTTCCCGCGCTGGCTGAGACCCTACGGCCGGCTCTACGCCTACTAAGACCGGATAAATAACTGTATAATAAAGAGGCAAGACGATGTTCCGCCTAATTATAGTTACCGAGGACAGCGCAGGGGTAAAGAAGCTCCACTCCGAGCTTCTGAGGCGGGGCTTTAGCTGCTCGGTTACCAACGACGGGGCAAAGCCGTTAGCCAAGAGCCACCGCCCAGACCTGGTGCTCCTGGCCGCTAACGGTCGCACCGAAAGCCCCGAGACTAAGGGGCTGGTGCGGGAAATAAAGCAGGAAAAGGGGCTACCGGTTATCGCCCTCATCCCCCGAAGGGCACTGGGCACTCTCGGCGCCGAGAGCGGCCTGGACGACTTCGTTATCGAGCCCTGGGAAGCCGACGAGGTGGTGGCCCGTATCAAGCGCACCCTGCGACAATCCGGGAGCGATTTGATTAAGTGCGGCGACCTGGTAATCGACCCGGCCAAGTGCGAGGTACGCCTCGGCTGCCGGGTGGTCTCCCTCACCTTCAAGGAGTACGAGCTACTCCGCTTTCTGGCCACTAACCGGGGCAAGGTATTCACCCGCGACGCCCTGCTCAACCGGGTCTGGGGCTACGACTACTTCGGCGGCGACCGCACCGTAGACGTGCACGTGAGGAGGCTGCGGAGCAAGATTGAGGACGCCGACCACACCTTCATCGAAACGGTGCGCAACATAGGCTACCGCTTTAGAGAGGACTTATAGTTAGCCAGCGCCCACCAACCCTATACCCCCCGTAACCCAGATTTAACCTCCCTGTAATCTTTTGGAAACATGCGGCTGTTATCCTTAGGGTACCAAAGGATAATGCCATGATAAAAAAGAGCTGGATACCGAGATTGCCGGAGAGGATTACCAGAAACCGGGTTCTTAACTGGGTGGGTAAGGGCAGCCTGATATTCATGCTCACCTGGTTTGCCCGCCTGGCCACCAGCGACCTGGCCCTGGCCGCCGACCCATCCGGGGCCGAGTCGCTGGCCGAGAACCCGGGGGTCGCCGTGGACTACGTCTGGGTGATAATCTGCGCGGCCCTGGTCTTCCTAATGCAGGCCGGCTTCGCCATGGTGGAGGCTGGTTTCTGCCGCCGCAAGAACACCGCCAACCTGATGATGAAGAACCTGATGGACTTCTGCATGACCTCACTCTCCTACCTGGCGGTGGGCTTCGCCTTCATGTTCGGGGCCGACAAGGCCGGGATAATCGGCACCAGCGGCTGGTTCCTCCTCGGCGAGGGCT
>CAZXVG010000052.1:0-7556 GCA_964644205.1 uncultured Dehalococcoidales bacterium
ATGCCACCCTGTCACGGTGGAGATCGGGGGTTCGAATCCCCCCGGGGTCGCCAGCTCGTTACCTCACCACCTCAACCCACCCGGGACTAAATGCCGGCGGCAAGGTAGTAAGCCGGCCTTTTTTGAACCCGGCGCGCCGGAAGAAAGCCCACCGGGAGGAAAAGGCTACCGCTAAGACGCGCCCAGGAAGCACTCAACAGCCTCCCGCAGCTCGGCCAGGTTTATGGGCTTGGTTATATAACCGTCAGCCCCCAACTCCTGGGCCAGCTCTTTACTGAGCTGATGGGCAAGCGAGGTCAGCATTACCACCCGGGTCCCCCGGGTAGGATCGTTGGCTCTGATTCCAGCGCAGGCCGAATAACCGTCCACCTTCGGCATCATGATATCCAAGAGAACCAGGTCCGGCTTTTCTCTCTTGGCGATGTCAATGGCAACCTCCCCGTTTTCCGCCTCAAGGACAGTGTAATACCTGCCCAGAAACCTCTTCACCAGGGTTCTTATTGATGCCTCGTCGTCAGCTATCAATATCTTCTTTCTATCCATTTTAATCCCTTCTTAAAGGCTGATACCCCAGTAACCGGTCTGGATACGGCTCCCGTCTCTTAGAAACCAGGGTGTCCTTCACTACCGGCCCTCAGCATACTAGCCAGCTTGGTCGGGTTAATGGTCTTCATCAAGGCTTCCTCGGAAGAGACCAGGTTCTTCTTTACCAGGTCGGCCAGAGCCTGATCCAGGGTCTGCATGCCCTCCAGTCTACCCAGGTCGATGTTAGGGGGGATTTCATATATCTTCTCTTCGCGAATCAGCCTCCTGATGACGCTGGTAGCGAGCATGATTTCAAAGGCGGCCACCCGTCCCCCTCCGTTACGGCGCAGGAGCACCTGCGATATTACCGCCTCTATCACCTGGGCGAGCTGCAGCCTGGTCTGACGCTGCTGCTCCGGCGGGAAGATGTCGATGATGCGGTCGATAGACTGGGCGGCATCGTTGGTATGCAGCGTGCCGATGACCAGATGCCCCGTCTCGGCGGCTCTGAGGGCGGTGCTGATGGTGGCCAGGTCGCGGAGCTCACCGATTACGATAACATCGAGGTCGTGGCGGAGGGCATGTGTCAGCGCCGCGGAAAAGGACCTGGTGTCGTCTCCCAGGTCTCGCTGCACAATGACACACTTCTTGTCACAGTGCAGGAACTCAATCGGGTCTTCGACGGTAATAACGCTGCGGCTGTCGTTTTCGTTGAGGTAGTTGAGCATCGCGGCCAGGGTGGTAGACTTGCCGCTACCGGTAGGGCCGGTGACCAGGATAAGCCCCCTCGGCTTTAAGACGAGCTCCTTAAGAATCGGGGGCAGCCCGAACTCGTCGATGCTCGGTAAGGTAAACGGCACGAAACGGAAGGCGATGGCTATGGTGCCTCTCTGCCGTAGTACATTCACCCGGAAGCGGGCCAGGCCGGGAACGCTGTAGGCAAAATCCAGTTCCAGCTCCTTGATGAAGGTAATCCTCTGTTCCGGGGTGGTAACCTCCTGAAAGATAGCCTCAATGTCATCGGTGGTGAGCGGCGGCACGTCTTCCTGAACGGAAAGCACACCATCAATACGCAGCACCGGCGGGCTGGACACCTTGAGGTGCAGGTCCGAGGCCCCCTTGTCCACCGCCAGCCTCAGCATGCGGTGCACCTGCTCCCTGACTAACTCTACAGCTTCGTTCTCCGGCATGTATGACCTCCCGCGGCTAGTCTCCACTATCTCCCGATTAGGCAATAGCGGCCTTTTATTATCTCCTGTCGGCGGTATCATACGCAAGCCGCCGCCGGGGCCAAAACGCCATCCCTCTCAGCCGCCGAGCCCTTGACCGAGAGAAAGGCGGCCACTACCTTCGGGTCAAACTGGCTACCGGCACAACGCTCTATCTCCTCGAGGGCAAAGTCCAGCCCCAACGCCCTGCGGTAAGGGCGCTCCGAGGTCATAGCGTCGAAGGCATCGGCGACCGCCAGGACCCTGGCTCCCAGCGGGATTGCCTCCTGAGCCAGCCTGTCCGGATAGCCGCTGCCGTCATAGCGCTCGTGATGGTGTCTTACTATGCCCAACACCTCGGCATCGTCAATTACCGGGGCCAGGATACGCCCCCCTATCTCGGGGTGATAGCCCATGTGCTCGAACTCTTCGTCGGTGAGCCTGCCCGGCTTGTTGAGCACCGCTTCCCTGACACCTATCTTGCCGATATCGTGCAGCTGTCCGGCAAACCTTATCTTCTCGATAGCCGCCTCAGATAGACCCATCTCTCTGGCGATGGCCACGGAGATTTGGGCCACCCTCCGGGAGTGACCGCTGGTGTATCTATCCTTGGCCTCCAGGGCATGGGCCAGGGAGGTTATGGTGTTTAGAAACGAGCTGCGAATCTTCTCCGCCTGCTCGGCGACCCTCTGCTCCAGGTGCTGCCGGTAGTACCGGTTCTCAATTTCAAGCCGCCTCTTCTCAAGGGCCCGGCCGACAGCCATTACCACCCCGTCGATATTGAACGGCTTGGTGATATAGTCATAGGCACCACGCTTCATACACTCAATGGCCATGCCGGTGTCAGTTACCGCCGTGACCATGATTACCGCCGTATCCGGATAGCTGGCGATTACCTCCGGTAATAGCTCCGCACCCGTTCTACCCGGCATCTTGATATCAAGAATCACCAGGCCGACTGAGTCGTCCTTAAGCTGCTCCAGGGCCTCGTTAGTGTCTCCGGCCTCCCGGCAGGTATAGCCCTTACCGGAGAGCGCCCGCCTGATGAGCTTCCTGACCACCGCCTCGTCATCAACGATGAGTATGTTTACCTGACTGCCTTTCATTTTTACTTACCTCCATTTTCCTATGATTCGGTTACTGCTTGATTAGAGCCAAGGCACTGGCGGCGTTTATCCGCCCCTGAGTGATATCCGGGATAGTGGTCGGGTCGCAGCCGGCCTCAATGGCATTCCGCACCTCGTCGTTAACCAGCCCGTTACCGCTACTGTCAGAGGCCAGAGGGAACAGCAGGGCGGCCAGACCGGAGACATACGCCGCCGCCATCGAGGTCCCCGTCTTGAATCCGTAAGCATCATCGGGCAGGGTCGAATAGATGTCGGCCCCGGGGGCAGCTACGCCGACCCACGGGCCGTGGTTGGCAAACATGGCCAGCATATCGTCGCCGTCAGTGGCCGTTACCGCCAGACAGTTATCGTAGCCGGCCGGGTAGACCGGTTTGGAACCGCCGAAGTTACCGGCGGCGGCCACGATAACGGCCCCCTTATCCCAGGCATAGCTAACCGCCTGCTCAAGCGCCTCAGACGAGTCGCTAAAGACCAGGCTCAGGTTGATTACCTCGGCGCCCTTGTCCACCGCCCAGATAATGCCCCGGGCAACCGCCTCGGCGTTACAGAGACCACAGTCATCGGCCACCTTTACATTCAGTAAGGAGCCATCACTCAGCCCGGCGATGCCGGTGCCGTTACTGGCTATGGCGGCGATAATGCCGGCGACGTGAGTGCCGTGGCCGTTAATATCGCTTACGGTGTCACTTGTCGAGAAGTTAACGCTGGCCACCACCCTGCCCGTCAGGTCTTCCTGGTTCTCGTCGATTCCCGTATCGAGGACGGCAATCAGGACGTCTCCGTCAGCCGAAGCCGACTGCCACGCCTCGAAGGCCGCTATCTTGGCCAAAGCCCACTGCTTATCGAAATACTCGTCGTTAAGTGCCGGGGCATCCGAAGACTGCTCGGAGACTACCCCATCCTGGCGGACAGTGAAACCGCGGGAGTCTTCTCCGGCCACGGCCCCGACCTCGCCAGCCGGAGCCGGGGAAAAGGCGGTAACCAGCAGGGCCGCCAGCAGCGGGAAGACCAACCTTAGTACCTTGCCTCTCATTACCGCCCTCTTCTTCTGATTTGGATTCGGAAGCCTTTAACGATGTCTCTTTCTTCCGTATCCTCGTCTCAGCTTAAGGCCGGCCTGAGAAACAGGGCATAAAGATAGGGCGCGGAATTATAAATATTTCATAAACATTTTAAAAAGACGACGGAGGTATTCCTGGTAAAGATTTTAAGAAGACGACGAGGGGTATCCTTCGTAAACACCTAAAAAAGACGCCGGGGCGTATCCTTGGTAAACACTTAAAAAAGACGCCGGGGCGCGCTCAAGGTGGTGGGGGTTAGCATAGCAGGGGTGGGGGGCGGGGGCTACTCTCCTTAAGCTACGGTCTGGTCTTAAACTTGTAGCCGACACCGGAGACGGTAATGATATACCTCGGGTTCATAGGGTCGGGCTCGAGCTCCTTACGCAGCCGATTAATGAAGACCCTGAGGTACTCCTTCTCCCCTCCGTATTCCGGCCCCCAGACCCGCCCCAGGAGCATACCGTGAGTAAGGACCTTGTCGGCGTTGAGCACCAGCTCCTTGAGAAGGTTATACTCGGTCGGCGTCAGCTTGACCTCGCGCCCAGTAGCAACCACCCGTCTCTCGGCGAAGTTGACCTGAATCTCCCCGCAGCTGAATAACGGCTGATAGGGCTTTACCTGGACAGCCTTAGCCCGACGGAGCACCGCGCTCACCCTGGCCAGCAGCTCCTCTTTGGCGAACGGCTTGGTGACATAGTCGTCGGCACCGAACTCCAGGCACTTTACCTTATCTATCAGGTCGCTGCGGGCGCTGAGCATGATAATCGGGATTTGAGACCACTCCCGAAGCCGCTGACAGACCTCGATGCCGTTCACCTTGGGCATGGTGATATCCAAAATGATGAGGTCGGGAAGCTCCCTCTCAACAACCGACAGGGCCTCAGCCCCGTTCATGGCCGTAAGCGTCTTATAGCCGCTGTAGGTCAGGTTAGCCCGAAGCAGCCTCACCACGACCGGCTCGTCATCAACAATCAACACGGTTGCCTTTTTAGCAGTCACTTTCTTCTCCACGAAAGAGTCCGGCTCACTACGGCTTTCAAGTCATCAATCTCGCCTTCACCCCGAATCTACCGGGTCTCGATTATCCGATTGGCTTCATTCTTTAACCGGAGCAGGTCCTTTTCGGTGAAGAGACGCCATCCCCTTCTGTCCCTGGTACCGACATCGGGAAACAGCCCCCTCCTGAGCCAGCGGAAAAAGGTATTTCTACTGATGCCGGCTGACCGGCACGCCTCAGCGGTTCGATAATAGGTCCTGCCGTTTAGTGTGATAGCCATGGCAAATCCTTTGATACTACTTAGGTATACTTAATTTAGTTCAGGATAACCCCCAGGACAATCACCCAAAAGGGGGAAAGGAGTCATACATTAGTGCCGGTCTGGGCTATCCCCGGAGCGGTGCTTCGGGGTAACTAACCAGGGGAGCAGCCCTTATGCCGCTACACCCCGAATAAGTAAACCCTGCCCACGCTAGACATCTATAACACGAAAACATATAATAACCAGTAAAGTATGACCCTAAGGTATCTAGATGACATCCAGACTGGAGCGCATCAGACAAGAGAGGCAGAAAAAGCTGGAGAGGCTGCGGGCTCAGGGTATTAACCCCTATCCCCCCCACTACCACCGCAGCCACACCACGGCGGAGGCCAGAGAGCTACTCGTCCAGAAAGAGAAGGGGCTCACTCAGGCCGATGAGGTAAACGTCGCCGGACGGATTACCGCCATAAGACGAATGGGCAAAAGCTCGTTTGCCGACATAAGCGATGGCTACGGAAAGATGCAGCTACTTTTCCAGGAAGGCGGGTGCGACGAGAAGCTCAGTAAGCTGCTCAAAGACCTGGACATCGGGGATATCATCGGCGCTCGGGGCAGGGTGCTTCGTACCAGAAGCGAGGAGCCTACCGTCCGGGTGAGCGACTTCACCCTGCTGGCGAAGTCGCTGCAGCCCCTGCCCGAGAAGTGGCACGGGCTCAGCGATACCGAGACGAGATACCGCCAGCGCTACCTGGACCTCATCGCCAACCCGGAGACGAAGAACGCCTTCAAGGTAAGGAGTCAGGTCATCTCCGCCGTGCGGCAGTTCCTAAACGGGCGCGGCTTTTTGGAGGTGGAAACGCCGGTCCTTCAGCCCTCGGCCGGCGGGGCCCTGGCACAGCCCTTCGTCACCCGCCACCAGGCCCTCGACCGCGATTTGTACCTGCGTATCGCCCTTGAGCTGCACCTCAAGAGGTTAATCGTCGGCGGCTTTGATAAGGTCTACGAGCTGGGGCGTACCTTCCGCAACGAAGGTATCTCCACCCAGCACAACCCCGAGTTCACCATGCTGGAAAGCTACCAGGCCTACGCCGACTACCATGATGTCATGGCCATGCTGGAAGAGATGGTATCCCAGGTCAGCCAGCAGGTGCTGGGTACCGCCGAGGTCAGGTTCGGCGAAGACACCATCGACTTCAAGCCCCCCTGGCCGCGCCTCAGCCTGCGCGACGCCGTCAGGGAATACAGCGATATCGACTTCGTTAAATACCCCACCGCCGAGGGCCTGCGGGTAAAGATGCGCACCATGGATATCGAGGTCGACCCGCAAAAAAACTGGGCAAAGCTGGTTGACGAGCTCCTTAAGACCTTCGTTAGACCCAAGCTTATCCAGCCCACCTTTGTCCTTGACTACCCGGTCTCCATGTCGCCGCTGGCCAAGTCGAAGCCGGGGGAAGAACGCGTGGTCGAGCGCTTCCAAGCCTTCGCCGGCGGTATGGAGATTGCCAACGCCTACACCGAGCTTAACGACCCCATCGAGCAGAGAGAGCGCTTCACCGGGCAGCTCCAGGAGCGCCAGGCAGAAGACGAAGAGCGGTGGACGATTGACGAGGACTTCCTCACGGCGCTGGAGTACGGCATGCCCCCTACCGGCGGGCTGGGGGTGGGTATCGACCGCCTGGTGATGCTGCTCACCAATCAAGCCTCCATCCGCGAGGTAATACTGTTCCCCCAGCTAAAAGAGAAGGGGTGAGAGCAAATGCCCGGTGAAATAACCCAAGCATGAATTATAGAGAGTTTTGAGGGTAGCTGAGCTAAATAGGAGAAATCAATGCTTGACCTCAGGTTTATCCGGGAAAACGTAGATTTGGTAAGAGAAGCGCTCGTTAAGCGCCGGGACAGCGCCCCGCTGGATGAAATCCTGGAGCTTGACGTGGCCCGCCGCCGCAGGGTGACCGAGCTGGAAGACCTGAGACGGGCCCGAAAGGATACGGCGCGTAAAAGGACGGCCGCCGACGAGGGACGCCAGCTGCGTAACCAGATAAAAGAGCTGGAAGAGGCGGTGAGAAGCCTGGACGCCAAGCTGGAGGAGCTCCTGCTTCAGGTGCCCAACCTCCCCCAGGACACCGTGCCGGTGGGCGCCGGCGAGGAGGATAACGTCGTGGTGCGCACCTGGGGGGAGCCGAGGCGCTTCGCCTTCGAGCCGGCCCCCCACTGGAAACTGGGAGAGGCTCTGGGCATCATCGACTTCGACCGGGGGGTAAAGCTCTCCGGCTCGCGTTTCTACGTGCTCAAAGGGCTGGGGGCCCGCCTGCAGCGCGCCCTCATCTCCTTCATGCTCGACCTCCATACTAAAGAGCACGGCTTTCAGGAAATCTA
>CAZXVG010000053.1:0-7334 GCA_964644205.1 uncultured Dehalococcoidales bacterium
AACTCCCGGTCCCAGACTACCGATACCCCGGACATAAAGGAGGTCATGAGCACGGTCATGCCGATGACGCCGGGGAAGATGAACTGGGCGAAGTTGACCCCGGGACTCAGGGCGCCCATCATGCCCCCTATGCCCTCGCCGAACACGAACAGGAAGAGCAGGGGCAGCACGATGGCTCCGATGAGGCGCACCTTGTCGCGCCAGAACCGCAGCATATCACGATACCAGATGGTATAGACACCACGCAGATTGTTCATTCTTACTCCATGTCTAGCGATGCATACGGCGCCCGTGCTGCCTCACCATGGCCTTGAAGACGTCGCCGGCACCCGCATCCCTTATCTCGTGGCCGGTGAGCTTGAGGAAGACGTCATCCAGGCTGGGGTGGCGCAGACTGACGCTCAGTATCCTGGTCTTGAACTCCCTGATGAAGGCGGGTAGAAACTCCTCGCCCCGGGCTATCTCGAAGACGAGCTCGCTACCGTCTCGCCGGGCCTCAATCTGGTAGCGCTCCTTGATTTCCCGGGCGGCCTGGTCGTTATCGTCGGTGGTCACCGAGACGATGTCCTGGCTGACCAGGTCCTTGAGCCGCTCCGGGGTATCCAGGGCCACGATTTTCCCGTAGTCCATGATGGCGATGCGGTCGGCCTTTTCCGCCTCGTCCATATAGTGAGTGGTCAGGAAGATGGTGATGCCCTCACTCTTTCGTAGCTCAAGGATGTATTCCCAGAGGCGGTTTCTGGTCTGCGGGTCCAGCCCCAGGGTGGGCTCGTCGAGGAAGAGTACCTTGGGGTGGTGCAGCAGCCCTCTAGCCAGCTCCAGACGGCGCTTCATGCCCCCGGAGTAGGTGCGCACCATGCTGTCTCGCTTGTCCCAGAGCTCCATCATGCGCAGGACCTGCTCGATGCGCTGCTGGCGGACCTTGGCGGGCACGTTGTATACCAGGGCGTGAAAGTAGAGGTTTTGCACACCGCTGAGCCGCTCGTCGAGGCTGGGGTCCTGGAAGACAAGCCCGATGGACTGCCTTACCTGCTTCTGCTGGCGCACCACGTCGAAGCCGTTGACCGTGGCCCGCCCCGAGGTCGGTTTGGTCAGGGTGCACAGGATATTGATGGTGGTCGTCTTGCCGGCTCCGTTGGGGCCCAGGAAACCGAAGATTTCCCCGGTGGCTACCCCAAAGTTGATGCCGTTAACCGCCACCAGCTTCCCGAAGCTCTTGGTCAGGTCCTCAACGGTGATTACATGGTCGTTCATGCGGTCTCATCCCTCTGCTAACGAGGCGGGGCTACCCCGGCCTTTAGTAATAAATATCGAACTAATCTTAATTGTATTATTTTTAATAAAATTTTGCAAGTGCCCCCCGGGGCAGTGTGATATTACAGGTGAATAGCTGCTGCCTCGGTTGCTATCGGGACGGCCCGTGGTTTCACGGTGGGGGGAGGTAGCGAAAGCCCCCAGCCAGGTTATTGTAGCACTTTAGGGGGGTGGGGTGCACGCCGTGCCTCGGGTGGCATTTGGGGAGGGGGCGGTGCTATATTGAATATAGGCCGGTAGATGGCTTATCATTATTAAGCAGAGGCTTTTGCGCCTGGAGGTGGGAACCGTGTACCACAAAATGCTTGTTCCCCTGGACGGCTCGGAGCTCTCCGAGGTGGTCTTTCCCTACGCTAAGGAGCTGGCGGGCCGGCTGGGTCTTGAGGTCTTGCTGCTTCATGTGCACCGCCCCGGGGAGAGCCAGACCGTACCCCTGCACCGGGCTTATATCGAGCATAAGGCTGAGGTCATCGGGCGCCAGTCGCAGGAGGTGCAGGCCAGGTTGGGTGCCGGCGAGGCGGGCCGGGTGGTAAGGGTGCGGGGGGAACTGGTGGCCGGCTATCCCGCCGACGAAATCCTGCGCTATGCCGAGGAAAACGACGTCGACCTGATTCTCATGGCGACCCACGGCCTTTCCGGAATCAGGCGCTGGGTAATGGGCAGCGTCGCCGATAAGGTTCTCCGTGCCTCCCGGGTTCCGGTCTGGCTGGTACGGGCCGGCATCCCGGAGGGCATCGTTTACGATAAGTGGCCCAAGCGGACGATACTGGTGCCGCTTGACGGCTCCGAGCTGGCGGAGGCGGTGCTCCCACATGTTGAGGCCCTGGCCAAGCAGCGCGGCCCGGAGTTGGTGGAGGTGGTGCTGCTCGGGGCATACGAACCGGTATCGGCCCTGGGTTACTATCCGCCCAGTGCCCGCTTCGAGAGCCCTCAGGGTGCTGTTCACGTGATGCCGCGGGACTATGTTCGCGGTGAATCGGCCCGGCTGAAGCTTGTCGCCGAGCAGTACCTGTCCGGGGTGGCCTGGCGGCTCGGCGCTAGCGGACTTAAGGTGAGCTGTCAGGCGCTGGCGGGGGCACCGGCGGAGGTAATCGTCGATTATGCCAACAACCACCCCTTTAACCTCATCGTCATGTCGACCCATGCTCGCTCGGGACTGAGCCGCTGGACTTACGGGAGTGTCGCCGCCAGGGTGCTGCGCGGCGTTTCCAGCCCGATATTCCTGGTGAGGGTGGGGGCGGCTAAGACGGGGGCCGCTTAGGATGGCGGCTGGTACCAAGAGGATTAATATCCGGTAATTACCGGTTAGCTGGTTGGAGGTAGCTCTATGGCTGAGGCGAACGGCGCTGCGGCGTACCCGTCGCAGTATGAGACTGAGGTGCTGCTCAAGGACGGCTCCCGGATGAGGCTACGGCCCATCAAGAGAGACGATGTTGAGCGCTGGCTGGCCTTTGTCTCCCGGCTCAGCGACCGCACCAAATACCTGCGCTTTCACTATGTCCCCCGGCTTGGTCGGGAGGATGCCATCCGCTACTGCGGTGTTGATTATCGGGACGCCTTTGCCTTTGTCGCCGAGGTATTGAGGGAGCAGCGGGAGGATATAATCGCCATCGGGCGCTACTACCGGCTCCCCAACAAGACTACCGCCGAGGTGGCCTTTGTCATTGAAGACCCCTACCAGGGGAAGGGCATCGGCACCAGGCTCATGGAGTGGCTGGCCAATGTCGCCCGCGATAACGGGATAACCACCTTTGAAGCCAGCGTGCTGGCCGAAAACGAAGAGATGATGACCGTCTTCCGGGACTACGGCTTTCACATCATCAGCCGCCTTGAGGAGGGCGAGTACCACGTCAGTTTCCCCATCGCCATAACCGGCCGGGTGGTGCGCAAGGAGGATGAGCGGGAGCGGATTTCCACCATGGCCTCGCTGAGCTCGTTGCTGTCCCCGCGCTCGGTGGCGGTGATTGGGGCTTCGCGGCAGGAAGGCACCATCGGGCGGCTTATCTTTGACTGTATCATGGAGAGCGGTTTTTCCGGGGTCGTCTATCCCGTTAACCCCAATGCCGGGTCGGTAAGGTCGGTCAAGGCCTACGCCTCGGTGCTTGATGTGCCCGGCGATATTGACCTGGTGCTGGTGGTGGTGCCCGCCCGGCTGGTAGCCGGGGTGGTCAGCGAGTGCGGGCGTAAGAAGATACGCTCCGTAATCGTTATTTCTGACGGCTTTCGTGAGAGCGGTAAGGAGGGGGCCGCCCGGGAGGCGGAGCTGCGCTATATCGCCCTGGGCCACGGGATGCGGCTGGTGGGCCCCAACTGCATGGGGGTCATCAACACCGACCCGGCGGTGAGCCTGAATGCCAGCTTCTCGCCCTACTACCCGGAGCACGGGAATATCGCTTTCCTCTCCCAGAGCGGGGCTATGGGGCTGGCGGTGCTGGACTACGTCAGCAATATCGGTCTGGGTATCTCCAGCTTCCTGAGTGTTGGTAACCGCGCCGATATCTCGTCCAACGACCTCCTGCAGTACTGGGAGCAGGACCCGTCGACCAAGGTCATCCTGCTCTATCTGGAGTCTTTCGGTAACCCGCGCAAGTTTGCGCGCATTGCGCGTCGGGTATCGGCCAGCAAGCCGATAGTCGCCGTAAAGAGCGGCACCACCGCGGCCGGTTCGCGGGCGGCGGCCTCGCATACCGGGGCCCTGGCTACCTCGGAGGTGGCCTCGGAGGCCCTCTTCCATCAGGCCGGTATTATCAAGGTGGACACCACAGCCGGGCTTTTTGACGTGGCTTCGCTGCTCTCGGCCCAGGCGGTGCCCAGGGGCAGAAGGGTGGCCATACTGACCAACGGCGGCGGCCCCGGGGTACTGGCGGCCGATGCCTGTGAAAACAGCGGTCTGGTGCTCCCCCAGTTCTCCCCGGAGACCACGGAGAAGATGGCCGCGATTATTAAGCGCCTTAGCTCCTTCAATAACCCTCTGGACGTTACCGCCGGGGCTACCCAGGAGGAGTTCTCCGGGGTGCTCAAGGTTCTGGCTAAAGACGACGACTTTGACGCCGTTATCGTCATCACCATCCCCCCGACCACCGTGCCCGCCTCGGTTATGGAGAATGCCATAAAGAAGGCCGCCCCCGCCTTCAGGCGGAGTGAAAAGCCGCTCCTCGCCTGTCTCATGGGCCGGGAGAGCGCCAGCCGCAGACTGGCTACCGACCACATCACCATACCCTGCTACGATTTCCCCGAGGACGCCGTCTCGGCGCTGGCTAAGGCGGCTAAGCACGGAGAGTGGTTACAGCGCCCCAAGGGGACAATCCCCAGGATTAAGGGTATCCGGCGGCGGGCGGCTCACAGGGTAATCGACTCGGTGCTGACCCGCACCGTGGAGAGACCGCTCTGGCTTACGCCCGGTGAGATAGAGGAGCTGCTCGGTTGCTACGGGATACGCATTGCCCGGGCGGTCCTGGCCAGGACGCCGGAGCAGGCGGTAGCCGCCTCCCGGAAGATAGGCTTCCCGGTGGCTGTTAAGCTGGCCTCGGACACCATCTCGCACAAGAGCGACGTCGGCGGGGTTGCCCTCGACCTCAGGTCGGAGAGGGAGGTAAGGGCCGCCTTTAAGGATATTAAGGCCAGGCTTACCAAGATGGGCCGTCAGAAGGAGATGGCGGGGGTTACCGTCCAGCGTATGGTCAAGGACGGCGTCGAGACGATTGTCGGCGTTACCCAGGACCCCGTGTTCGGGCCGCTCATCATGTTCGGCCTGGGCGGGATATATGCCGAGCTATTAAAGGATGTGGCCATCAAGCTGCACCCGCTTACCGACCTGGATGCTAAGGAGTTGATTAACTCAGTCAAGATGGCCCGCATGTTCCGGGGCTTCCGGGGAGCGCCGGTCAGCGATACCGGGGCCCTGGAAGACCTGCTGCTCAGGCTCTCGGCGCTGGTTGAGGATATCCCCCAGATTACAGAGCTGGACCTGAACCCGGTGAAGGTCATGCCGCAGGGGGAGGGCTACTGGGTGATAGACGCCCGGGTGCTTCTGAGATAATTTCCCCCTGTCCTGTATTAAGCAGAAGGCCGTAGGCTTCGGGTCTGGTTCTTTAGCTAACACCCACCGTTAATTCTTACCTTCTGGATGCCTACCTATCCGGTATTGTTTGCCTTTCGGCCCGGAGATATAACTCTATCGTAGCATCGGCCTCCCGAGTAAATAGCTATATTAGGGGATTGTTAGTTTGCTCATGATGGGTTAGCCTGAATAGTAGTGGTAATGTCCGGGTAGTTTAAGATAAGAAAGAGAAGGAATCCCCGGCACCGCCGGGATTAACTCTGGGACTTAAGAGAGGAGGCAGATAGCATGCCACTCCAGGTTGGTATCGGAATAATCGTAGCTCTGGTAATAGTCCTGGTCGTGCTCAGGAAGCGGCGCATCGCCGGCTCCAAATAGGATTGCCCGGTTATCCTTAGCGTGTCAGCCGCTAACCTCCCCAGGTGAGCGGTTCGTAGTTCAGTCTCGGGGGGCACTCCCCCCGGGGCTGCCTGGTTTATCTAGAGCTTACCGAGCTCGTCGAGCAGCCTGATTACCCTCAGCGACTCGGCAACGCCGGTGGTGCCGCTCATGGCTAATTCAACCGCAACTACCTCCAGGATTTCCCCGGTGCTGGCACCGGCGTCAAGGGCCTGCTTGGTCTGCGCCAGGATGCAGTTGGTGCACCCGGCCCGGAGGGCTATCCCCAGGGCTATCAGCCTTTTAATCCGGCCGCTGAGCGCGCCGTCCTGATAGACGATGTCCAGTACCCGCCATTCCGCGTCCACGATTTCGGGGAGCGCCTGCTTGAGTTTGCCCAGTAGCTCCAGCCGGTCGTTATTAAGCTTAACCTGGCTTTCCATGGTCGTTACCTCCCTTGTTTACGCTATAAGATAGCCTGCTTAACGTGCTGTCAGGCCGGTGTTGCTAATCCGGAATGTAATCTGCTAGACTTAGTCGAGCCCGTTTCCGGCTTCGTCCCGGTGAGATATAACCGCACCCAGAATATACGATTCCGGTCTTAATAATCAAGCCTGATGTGAGAACGAAGCCGCCGGTGCCCCGGCACCGGTCCGGCTGGTGAGATTCTATGGCGCTTATCAGGATAGTACCGGCCATTTTGACGGAGGATAGTAAGGCCCTGGCCCGCATGGTCCGCCAGGCGGAGTCCTTCTGCGACTATGTTCAGTTTGATATTATGGACGGTCGCTTTGTGCCTTCGCGCAGCGTAGGCTGCGCCGACATCGCCGCTCTCAGTCCCCGGCTCCGCTGGGAAGCGCACCTTATGGTGGCCGACCCGGCGACCTACGCCGCCGACTTCCGGGAGGCGGGGGCGAGCCGGCTGGTGTTTCACTACGAGGCCAGCCCTGCCCCCGAAGAGGTAATCGCTCTGGTAAAGGGGCTCGGCCTGGAGGTGGGGCTGGCCCTGAACCCGGAGACCCCGGTATCGGCGGTTGAGCCCCTGCTGCCTCAACTGGACAACATCCTGCTCCTTACGGTAAACCCCGGCTTCTACGGCAGCCCCTTCATCCCCGAGGTTCTGGATAAGGTGGCGGAGCTAAGGCAGGTGCGACCGGGGATAGAAATCGCTGTCGACGGTGGTATCAAGGAGGCTAATGTCGCCCGGGTTGCCCGGACGGGCGTTAACGATATCTGTGTGGGTAGCGCCGTATTCCTGCAGCCGCATCCCGGGGAGAGCTACCGCCGTCTCCTGGCTCTGGCGCAGACGGGCTAGCCTTCTTAAGATTACTGGTAACAGGCATTTACCCTGCCGGGCTGATTCAGGCTGTGTTCTTGCTCCGTGGCTAATTTCTCGTCATCCGGTATTTAATTTTTGCCGCTTAGGGAGTAAAATACGGGTTAGCCCGGTGCTTAAAGAGACTTGTTTAGCCATCGGGGCCAGTGAATGGGCGGCGTTTAAGTCGCCCCATCGGGAGGCGGAAATGGCGTATGAATACGAAATAAACGACCTGGCCAAGGAAGAATCGTGGCGCATGTTCCG
>CAZXVG010000054.1:0-6416 GCA_964644205.1 uncultured Dehalococcoidales bacterium
GCTTCCTTGCCAAGGAAGAGGTCGCGAGTTCGAATCTCGTCTTCCGCTCCAGTAATTAAGGGCCAGCCTTTATCGGGCCGCATCGGGCTCGGAGAGGGCTGGCTTTTTGGTGGCCCTCGTCCTGGCGGTGGGGTAGGGGTCAGGTCACCTTCTGGAAGTAGTAGCCGATGCCGGTCTCGGTCAGGATGTACTTCGGTTCCGAGGGCTCCGCTTCTATCTTGCGGCGCAGGTGCGAGATGTAGATGCGCACGTAGTCTACGTCGTCGGTGTACTCCCACCCCCACACCTTTTCCAGGAGCTGCTGATGGGTTAGGATTTGACCGGCGTTCTCTATGAGCAGGCTGAAGAGGCGGAACTCTCTCGGCGAGAGCTTGATTCGGTTTCCGTTTACCGTGACCCGGCGCTGGGCGATATCGACGCCCAGGTAGCCGTCGTCATAGGTGACCCCCTCTCTTACGCCTTGCGTGGGAGCGAGGGCGGCCCGTCGCAGTACGGCCCGCACCCGGGCGAGCAGCTCCTTATTACCTACCGGTTTGATGAGGTAGTCGTCGGCTCCGTGGTCCAGCCCGTAGGCGATGTCGTCCTCGTCGACCCGATTGCCGGTAAGGATGATTACCGGCACATCTGAAATATCACGGATGCGCTGGCAGGTCTGCCAGCCGTTCATCTGGGGCATGACCACATCCAGCAGGATAAGGTCGGGACGATGCTTGAAGAGAAGCCTGAGTCCTTCTGGACCGCTGTTGGCGGTAAGTATCTCGTATCCCTGGTGGGCGAGCACCTTTTCTATCATTTTGGTGAAGCGCGCGTCGTCGTCGATGACCAGAATCTTATGGCTCACGATGTTCCCCCTCGGCACCGGGGTCTTTCTGCCTTCGCATGAGCAGCATTTCGGCAACCACCACGGGCAGCTTTCGGGTATCGATGGGTTTGGCGAGGTAGATATCACACCCGGACTGGATGACGCTTTCCCTGTCCTCGGCCATGGCGTGGGCGGTAAGGGCAATGATGGGGGTGCCGCTGAATGAGGGGTGCTCGCGCAGCTTCCGGGTTGCCTCGAAGCCGTCCATCTTGGGGAGGCGGATATCCATGAGGATAAGGTCCGGCCGTTCTCTTAAGGCCACCTCCACGGCCTCTTCGCCGTCGCTGGCCTTGACCAGGGTATAGTTCTTATCTCTCAGGGTCATCTCCATCAGCTTCATGTGCAGGGGGTTGTCCTCCACGATTAGTATCTTCTGGGGCATTCCCTCGCACTCCTTCGAGAGCATATCATTTAGTGGCCAGGGGCAGACTGATGGTGAAGCGGCTCCCCCGGCCGTATTCACTCTCTACCCGTATCTGGCCGCCGTGCCTTTCCACGATTTCTTTAACCACCGCCAGCCCCAGGCCGGTGCCGCCTTTCCCGTTGCCCGGGGTGTAGTCCAGCTGGCAGAAGGGTTCGAATATCCTTTCCAGGTCCTCCTTCTTGATACCGGCGCCGTTGTCGATTACGCTGAGGTGCAGCCAGTCGTCAGCTCTAGCGGCGGTAATCCGGAGCTTGCCCCCCTCCGGGGTAAACTTGGAAGAGTTAGCCAGCAGGTTACGCAGCACCTGCCCCATCTTGGTCTTGTCGACGCGAATCTGGGGCAGGCCTGCCTCTATCTCAACCTCGAGCTCCTGTTTCTTCTGCCCCAGTATCGGCCTCATGACCCTGGTTAGCGGTGTGATGAGCTCCTTAAGGTCAACATTTTCCAGTTTGAGTTCCGCTCTGCCCGATTCTATCTTGGAAAGGTCGAGAACCTCGTTAATCAGGTTTAATAGGTGCTGACTGCTTTCCAGGACGTCATCGAGGCACTGCCTCTGTTCCTGGTTGAGCTTGCCCGGCGTTTCGTCTCTCAGTAGCTGAGAAAAGCCGATAATGGCGTTGAGTGGGGTGCGTAGCTCGTGGGACATATTGGCCAGGAACTCACTCTTCAGCTGGTTTGCCCGGGCTGCTTCCTGGGTGCTCTCCAGGAGTTCCTGTTGCTGCGCCATGAGCTCTTCACTCTGCACCTGGAGTTCCTCGTTCTGGGCGTCCAGCTGCTCGTTCGTTTCCTGAAGCTCCCTTTCCAGCCGCTTCTGCTCGGTGATGTCCCTGGTCACCCCCATTATGGCTACGACTTCGCCGCTTGAGTTTCTTATCGGGTTGAGGCTGGTGCTTACCCAGAGCTCCGTCCACCCGGCATCTAACCTATCGCAGGCCATTATGCTTTGCCCCGTTTTGAAGGTCAGCCTGAATTCCTCGGTAAATCGGGCGGCTATCTCCGGGGGGAAGATATCAGAGACCTTTTTGCCGATTAGTTTCTCCGGTCTCTTGCCGAGGAATCTGGCGGTGGTCTGGTTTACGGACAGTATGTTTTCATGCGCGTCAACCATATAGATGGCGTCGGTGGCGTTTTCCACCAGGGTTCGATACCTTTCCTCACTCTCCCGGAGTGCCTCCTCGGCCCGCCGGCGCTCGGTGATGTCCTCGATGATGGCGTCAAAATGCAGAATCTGGCCGGAGCTGTCTCTCACGGCGATAACCGTGTCCAGCACCACTATCCTGCCGCCGTCTTTCCTCTTCCAGCGGAGCTCCCGGGTTACCGTCCTTTTAGCTGAGGCCAGTTTTTGCATGAAGGCCTGCCTCTCTTCAGGGTGGGCGTAGAGGTCTTCCATGTTCATCGCCAGCAGCTCATCCCGGGAATACCCGGTAATCTTCTCCAGGGCGGGGTTTGTCTCTATGATTCTTCCCGGCGGTCCCATCGTTGACCTGAGGATGCCCAGAGACACGTTGTTCACTAGGCTTCGATACCTTGCCTCGCTTTCTTTCCGGCCCGCCTCGACCCGCCGGCGCTCGGTGATGTCTCTGGCAATCTCGATTACTGCCGTGGGTTTTCCGTTCTTGGCTCTCGGGGCATCACTGGCTCGTGCCGTCTCGGTGACCTGGTAGCCGGCATCCTCCAGCACGCCGCGCAGGGTTCTGCGGGTGCCGCTATCACTCACTACGATAATAATTGTGTCTGGTGACATTATCCCGCCCTCGCCAGGTTCAGTAGTGAGCCGTGCTACCTGAAGAATCGCTCTCTGACTTCTTATATATCTTTGCCTTGCTATCGAGGCACTCCAGTCTCCGGCACAGATTATCCGTTGGTGTCTCCGCCTCTCCCAGAACCAGAAATCCCGGCGCCGCCAGCACCTGATACATCATGTCGAGCAGCCTTTTCTGGAGCTGCTTCTGGAGATATATCAGCACGTTGCAGCAGAATATGCAGTCTACCTCCCCGAAGGGCGGTTTTACGTTTGAGGTCAGGTCGAAGTGGGAGAAGCAGACCATTTCCTTGATGTGGGCGCGCACCGCGTAGCCTTTACCGCTGACGGTGAAGTATTTCTCCACGATGTCCGGGGGCATCTTTTCTAATTCCTGCGGGGGATATGCCCCGGCCTGGGCTTCCTCAAGGGTTTTTCGGTTGAGGTCGGTGGCGTATATCCGGGTATCGAAGTCGTGGGGGCTGTCCTTTAGAAATTCGGCGAGCGCTATGGCTATGGAGTAGGGCTCTTCGCCGCGGGCGCAGGCGCTGCTCCAGAACCTCAGGCTGTGCTTGCCCTGGCCTATCTTGTGCGCCGATAGCTCGGGTAACACCAGTCTGGTTACCTGGTCGAAGGAGATGCGGTTTCTGAAGAAGCCGCTGAGGGCTATGGTTAGAGTCTGAACAAGCCCCTCGTACTCCTCAGGGTGGGCGTCCAGATAGCCCATGTATTCGGTGTAGGTCTCGACCCCGGTGGCCTTAAGTCGCCTCTCCAGGCGCCGCGCCACGGTTCCGTCCTTATAGTCCCGGAAGTCGTATCCCCCCTCACGATATACCTTCTCCAGCAGTAGGCTGAGGACGCCGCAGTTATCCCTGGCCACCGTGCTGCTCATTCCAGCCCCCTGGTAATGCCAACGTTACGCAAGCCAGATTATTGCCAAGTGTCACCAATACCTATAACACATTACCTGCTGAAAAGCAAGTTCGCTGGCAAAGCTGCTGGCTTGCGGGCCTTAAAACAGCGGACGGGTACGGCCCGGATATGCTAGTATTGACAATACGGGTGCTGGGAATTAGAATCCCTTGCGGAGGACATCGCCGGTATGGTTGTCTTTCCGGCTTCTAGCGGGGCGCGATGGCGGCGACCCTTGCCTAACGGACTTTCGGGTTAGGGAGCTAAGATGGGTGTCTTTAGTAGCTTCAGGAAGAAGAAAAAGGCGGCTGGCCCGACAGAGGGTAAGCGCCGGGTTCAGCCGGAGCGGCGGGAGCCGCCTGAGGAGGCCGGGAAGAAGAAAAAGCCATCCCGGGCAGGTGACTGGCGGGGCTTCTTCAAGCGCTTGGCTCGCCCCAGGTGGCGACTTCCCTGGTGGCTCCAGGCATGGAGGGAGATTCCGTGGTGGGGCCGGGCTCTCATTATTGCCGGTGTCGTTGGCATTGTGCTGGCGATACTGTTTGCCGTCCAGCCGAGCTGCGGCCCGGCGCCCCGGTATGTCATTGACGTGGCGGTGAACCCGGCAGAATCCGGCGAGGTCGAGGTCAGCCCCCCTTATGATGACTACAGCGCGGGTAGCCGGGTAACCCTGACGGCGGCCCCGGCGGCGGGCTACGAGTTCGTTTTCTGGTACGGGGATGCCTCGGGCACCGAGCCGGAGGTGACCGTCATCATGGACGGGGACAAAGGCGTGACCGCCAATTTCCATATCATCCAGTATACCCTGACGACCTCGGTGAGCCCCCCGGGGGGAGGTCTGGTGAGCCCCGAGGGTGGCATCTACGACATCGGCGGTACGGTTACCCTGAGGGCGAACCCGACGGTGGGCTACGAGTTCGTTTCCTGGTCCGGGGATGCCTCGGGCGCCGAGCCTGAGATAACCATCACCATGGACGCGGACAAAAGCGTAACCGCCACCTTCCGTCCCGTGCAGTATACCCTGACGGTCTCGGTGAGTCCCCCGGAGGGCGGATTAGTAAGCTCCGAAGGCGGGGTCTACGAAATCGGGAGCACGGTTACCCTGACGGCGACCCCGGCGGCGGACTATGAGTTCGTTTCCTGGTCCGGGGACGCCTCGGGCGACGAGCCGGAGATAACCGTTACCATGGACTCTGACAAAAGCGTGACCGCTAACTTCGCCGCTACCATACAGGAGATAAGGGAGGTCATGCCCTCCGGGATATCAGGCTCGGCCGTTGTCTATACCCATTACCTTACCGCGGGCGAGATGATTGAGGGCTTCGTGGAGCTTACCGGGGAGTACTACAGTCAGGACTGGAGCTTTGACTGGACCTTCGAGATAATCAACCCTGAGGGAAGGGAGCTGGACTACTGGGAGGGGCACTGGTTAAGGAATAACCACCACGATTTCAGCTTTAAGGCGCAGTATGCCGGCTCCTACAGACTCAGGGTGCGCCATAACAGCCTCTACGACAAAGAACTGCTTATCAAGATTAGGCCTATGGGCTGGAGCTAGACAGCCGGCGTCGGTAGATACGAACGCTCCTCCGGCTGTACCGGGTACCATTGGGCTACCTCTCCTTTCTGGAAGCTTACGCCGTGGTGTCTTCGCGGCTCTGCTACTATCTTACTATATCCCACCGTACCGTCTGCGACTATCGGCGTATTGACTGGGGGAGTGGTTGAGTTAGAAAATTTACTTGCGTGAAGTTTAGGTATATTAAGTTTAGGTAATCTTGGTTAGGTCTGCTGGTGGGGGAAGGTGTTGGGGGGGCTTGGGACTTGCCGGACTCTCTTCGTTGTTTCAGGGCATCTGCTGGCAGATATTCTCGGGTTGACTGGTTATTCTATATATCGGGAGTAGTTAGCATTAGATGCGGAAATTACTTTCTCAACTGAAGCGCGGAAACAGAGGCTACACGCTTATCGAGATACTGGTAGTTGTCGCCATTCTCGGCGTTCTGGCGGCGGTGGCGGTGCCCAATGTCATTGCCTTATCTGACGACGGGGAAGCGGAAGCCAAGCAGGCGGAAGCGCACAATCTACAGCTGGTAGTGCAGGTAATGATGACCGAGGCCGGAGAAGAGGAGCTAGACGACTCCTATGACGGTGTCCAGACACTGTCCGAGATTGAGGCGGTTACCGCTGGCGGCGGAGCCTGCAGCCTGGATAGTTACCTGCACCTGCTGGGCGGCGAAAATCAGCTTCTGCAGGCATACGACATCAGCCAGGACGGCGTCGTAACTGTGGACGAAGGTGATGACGGTGGTGGTGGCGGCGGTGGCGGCGGCTTACCATCTCCCAAGGATAAGATACCGAAGCAAAAGGACAAGAAAAAGCCCAAGTTTAACTGAAACCGGAAGACGGGGGAATTCCTGACGGCTCTACGTAAGTAAAAAGGGCGCTGCTTCAGAAGCAGCGCCGCTTACTTTTCCTCG
>CAZXVG010000054.1:6426-7290 GCA_964644205.1 uncultured Dehalococcoidales bacterium
GGGGGTTGGACTCGAAGGAACGGAGGTCGGCTCACGTCCTCGATTCTCCACGATGTTTTCAGCTGAATATTGGAATACAAAATCGTTTAAGGCTAGCAGTCTATGGCTAGTGAATACTCATTATTCGTGCTGTACGCAGCACAGTGTTTGTAGCAGAGTGTGTTTGGTAGTTTGCTATGCGGAAAGGGCAGTCTAAAGTTGACATTATGTGCTTGGCGGAATAGATTGTCATTAATGGCTGGTTGTGACTCGGTACGAGTATTCAGAAAGAAAGGAGGAATCGTATGGCTAAAGTGGTAGATATTTCCAGGATCCAAGACATTCCACCGGGGACGATGAAAGGTCTCAAGGTGGAGGGTAAGGAGCTACTTGTAGCTAATTATCAAGGAACATTCTATGCAATAGGGAAGAAGTGTACACATATGGGCGGCGACCTATCGAAGGGACGATTTGAAGGCAAAGTCGTTACTTGCCCGAGACACGGAGCTCAATTTGATGTGACGAATGGGAATGTCATTAAGGGGCCAGCGAAGAAGGCTGCGACAGTCTATGAGGTGAAGGTTGAAGGGGAGAGTATCAAAGTCAGCCTCTAGACATGCTAATGATGCACGGTAAGTTAATGCCGAGTAAGTTCAGAATTACACTCTCGGTGGCGATGGTTCGGTATTTTACAGCGTGGATACCTTTATTCGCGCTGCACCGGATTCATTCCGTCTGATGACTGCATTATATATCGCAAATGAAAAAAGGCACGGTATTCAAAACTGTGCCTTTTACTTTCTCTTGGTAGCGGGGGTTGGATTCGAACCAACGACCTTCGGGTTATGAGCCCGACGAGCTACCACTGCTCCACCCCGCGCCGTG
>CAZXVG010000055.1:0-7226 GCA_964644205.1 uncultured Dehalococcoidales bacterium
CGGCTTCTATCAGGAGTCTTAAGAAGTAAATATTCCTTTACATCGGTGAGCAAGAGGATTACAATCTAGGTGAGCAGTGGAAAGCAATAAGGAAATCTACGACATAAGCGTCTCGCTGGGAGACGAAGCTATCGACTGGCCGGGTAACCCGCCCTACGTTAGAGAGTTGGTATCAAGGCTTGCCGACGGGGAGCACTGCAACCTCTCCAAGATAACCATGACCGTCCACGTGGGGACACACGTCGATACCCCGGCCCACTTCACCAAGAACCTCGACGGGTTTCCCATCGAGCGCTGGATACTCCCGGCCCACGTGGTGAATATCCAGGATAGCAAGCTGATTCAGCCCGGCGAGCTCAAGGGCCTGGACATTACGCCCGGCGACGCCCTGCTCTTCAAGACCGCTAACTCCACCAGCGGCCGGAACACTAGCGGCGTATTCTCCGAGGACTTCGTCTACATATCACCGGAGGCCGCCCGCTTCTGCGTGGAGAAAGGGGTCGGCCTGGTGGGCATCGACTACGGCTCGGTGGACAGACGCAGCGAGACCGACTTCCCGGCCCACTACGAGCTCCTGGGGAACGAGATACTGATTCTGGAGGGCATCAACCTGAAGAACGTGCCACCCGGGAGGTACACCCTCTTCTGCCTGCCCCTGAAGATTAAGGGGGCGGAAGGCGCTCCGGCACGCGCCGTCCTGGTGCGCTGAGAAGGCGACCTAGGGTTTAACCCCTCGTTGAGACTTGAGCCAGCTAACGACTTTAGCCACCGCCCTCTCGTCCCGGCGCAACTGGTGCCCCGCCCCACTAACGATAACCAACCGCTTCGGCTCCCCGGCCCGGGCATACAGCCGGTGCGCATGGCTCACGGCCACGGTCTCATCCTGACCGCCGTGCACCAGGAGTAGCGGCCTCGGGCTGAGCCGGGAGACACCTTCCAGCGGGCTTACAAGCCTAAAGCCGTCCAGCCACTCCTCAGAGGAAACGGGAAAGCCCCGGTCGCGCACTATGCCCACCTCACGGAAATACTCGATTATCTCCAGGGCACTACCCCCGCTTACCAGCGAGTCGAACTCGGCCGGGCAGGCACAGGCAGCCACCGCGGACACCCGCGCATCACGAGCGGCGACATAGATGGAGACCGCCGCCCCGCCGCTGAAGCCGAGCAGGCTAACCCCCGACCCGGCCGCCTCGGGCAGGGCCGCCAGATAGTCGAGGGCCGCCCCGAGGTCCCTCGTCCAGCCCATAATGTCGAAGTTACCCTGGCTATCGCCGGTGCCCCGAAAGTTAAAAATCAGCACGCCGAACCCTTCTCGGCACAGCCTCTCCGCCAGGCCGGGATAGCCCCTGTCCCTGACGTCGGAACCGGTGCCCCGACCACCCTGCGGGATGCCGTGACAGACGCACAACGTCGGCTGCGGCGACCCCTGCTTCGCCAGATAGACCCGCCCCGAAATCCGGAGACCATCCGCCGTAAAGCTAACCTCTCTACTAATCAATGCTCACCTCGCAGAATCATGTAACCAACCATAAGCGCCCCAGCGACGCCTGAAATCTCAAGCCTTCTTTAAGAGCAGGAGGAACTCACGGTTACCGGAGGCGCCCGCTATCGGGGAGGCGACCAGCCCCCCCAGCCGGAAGCCGTGGTTAGAGAGCCAGTGGATAAAACGCCCCAGCACCCGGGCCCAGACTGCCGTTTCCTTAACCACACCCCCCTTCCCCACCTCACTCTTTCGAGCCTCAAACTGAGGCTTTAATAAGACCACCAGGTAAGCGCCTTCTTTAAGCAGCCCGGCTACCGACGGGAGCACCTTGGTCACCGAGATAAAGGAGACGTCGATAACCGCTATATCCACCCTCTCCGGGAGGGAAAAGGGGTAGCGGGCGTTCACCCGCTCCATGACCACCACCCGCTCGTCCTTCCTCAAACGGTAGTCCAGCTGACCGTAGCCCACGTCCACGGCGTAGACCCGGCTCGCCCCCCGCTTGAGCAGGCAATCGGTAAAGCCGCCGGTCGAAGCCCCGATATCAGCCGCCACCTTATCCGAGACGTCGATTCCGAACTCATTGAGCGCGTGGTCGAGCTTGATACCCCCGCGACCCACAAAGGGCGGCGGCTTAGCAATGGTGACCTCCACTTGCTCGCTAACCGCCATCCCGGGCTTCAGGGCCGACTCCCCCTCCACCCGGACATCGCCGGCCATGACCAGGGCCTGCGCCCGGCTGCGGCTTTCTACCAACCCCCGGGCGACCAGCAGATTGTCCAGTCTTATCTTTCGTGCCATCTCACTCTGACCAGAGACCCAGCTTCTGCTCCCGGGCCTCACTCTCCAGGCGGAGAAAGAGCTCCCGGTATCTGGTGTTGGGAGGAAGATTATAGGCATAGGCATAGCCCAGACGCACCAGCTCGGCGTTGACCATGACCTCACCCCGCCACACATAGTAGAGCCAGCGCCCGTATTCATCCCTGGGCTTTACATCCCTCTCCAGCCCGACCACCTCCCCCTCAACCAGCTCCCGGTTCTTCTCGGTGGCCTCCTCCCCGTAATACTCGGCCTCCGAGGGCGGCCACGTTTCCGGGGTGTCGATGCCGAGGTATCTCACCCGCTCACCCCCTTCGATCTCCACGGTATCCCCGTCAACCACGCGCACCACCAGAGCCTGACTCGGGCCCACCTCAGTAACAACCCAGATTTGCCCCGGCTGGGAGAGGACTATCTCCGGCGCCCCCTCATAGATATTGATTGTGCCGCTTACCCTAACCCGCTTCTGCAAGAAGTAGTCCTCCGGGCCGGGGGGGAACGCCTGTAAAAACCCCTCCCTGTCCTCCCCCCAGATAACACAGGTAAACCAGTCCTGGTACGGGTCGTGGAAATCGAGGAAGGTGGGGCTCCCCGACGACGCTTCGGCGTAGAAGGTGCCTGCCACCAAGCCTTCGACCACGACGACCCTATCCGGCTCGGTATAGCCGATGTCAAGGAGCGCCTCCGTATCTAAGGCGTCAAATACTTCCTCATCGGGAGGTAAAGGTGCCGGCTCCGGTTGAATTGGCTCCGGCGTAATTTCCTCGGGGGGTGATGGCACTGGCTCCGGTTGAGTCGGCTCCGGTATAGCATCCTCGGGGAGCGGTGGTGCCGGCGGACCGGCCTGGGGGGTGGCGCAGGAGACCACCAACACCGCCAGGAGAAGCAGCCCCAGAGGTATCAGCCGCCGTACCTCCCTAAGCGCTATCCTGAAGACTGTAGCCATAACCATAACCTGACGCAGAGCCAGACGCTCCACGCCCGATTATACCACCGCCGCACTAAAAACCGAAGAGGCGCCTGATTTATGCTGCCAGACGCCTCTTCGGGTAGTCCCACGCAAACGCTAGGAACTATACTCAGGTGCCGGGCCTACAAATCGCCCACCAGCTCTCTAAGACCCAGCTCGTCAATGGTCGAAGCCAGAGGCTTTCCCGTCTTGGGGTCCCACCCCATGGCCTCATAACCCTTCAGCTTCATCCGGTCAAACTGGAGCTTCTTACCCTTCATCGGGCCGTCGGTGGGAACAGCCGCCACCCTCTCCGGCATCTTCCATTCCGTAGTATCCACGCCTTCACGAATATTAAACGCCTGGCGCAGGGCATCAATCCGGCGGCCCGTCTTGATACACTCCTCAAGCGTGAAGTCCCAGCCGGTGACCGCCGCTATGGCCTCAATCAGGGGCAGCTGTTCCGTCCACATGGCAAAGAAACACAGCCCGGCCGAGGTTATCACCCTGTCTACGGCGCTGCAGACGGCGTTTATCCCGGCATTGGCGTCAACATCAAGCGGGTCGAGGTCGGGGAAATTCAGCCGGTCCGACAGGGTAAAGGCGACCTTACAATCGTGGCTGTGTTTGACGTGGTTTGCGGTGTGCCGCCCCGGGGTGGCATCACAGCAATAACCCCAGCCCAGACCGACATCACCCCTGGGATCATGCGCCGGCAGTGCCTGACCGCCCGAGTGCATGGCATACTTCTCGCTCCCCTTGCCGATGCGGTCCGCGGCCACCTTGACTCCGTCGGCCAGCACATCCCCGAAGCCCTCACGCCTGGCAATCTTCTCCACGACGGCGACCAGGGCATCGGCGTTGCCCCACTTTAGCTCGATGCCGCCGGTATCCTTGTCATCTATCAGCCCGTTCTCGTAGCACTCGATAGCGAAGGCCACCGTGGCCCCCACCTCTATGGTATCCAGGCCGTACTGATTGCACAGGTCATTGGCCTTAACCACGGCCGCTAAATCGCTAACCAGGCAGTCCGAGCCGAACATGGTTATCGTCTCGTATTCAGGTATGGTGCCGCTTATCGAGCCGTACTTGGAGTCCTTCAGCTCCAGCCAGCCCTTACAGGCTATGGGGCATCCCAGGCAGGCATGACGCCTGGTGCGGTACTTCATAAACTCATCCGCCTTACACAGGGCATAATCGGGGAAGGCCTCTTCACCCTGCACCGCGAAATTCTTGATGGGGGTCGAGCCCGGCGGTATCAGGGCATCGAAGAATATCGGGGTGCCGTAGTCCCTCAACGCCTGCCCCCAGGGATGCTGCACGTTCTTGACACCCTGGAGAAAGGTCTTGCGCAACTGGGCAAGCCTCTCCGGGTCGGCAACCGGCACCTTGTTACTACCCTGAACAACGAACGCCTTGAGACGCTTGGAGCCCATAACGGCGGCCAGCCCCGACCGGCCCGCCGCGCTCTGGTCATGCATTACCGCCGCACAATAAGCCAACCGCTCACCGGGCGGCCCGATGGAGCATATCCTGACCCTGGAATCCTCCAGCTCCTGCTTGATAGCCTCCTCGGTCTGATAAACGTCCTTACCCCACAGGTGACTGGCGTCCCTGAGCTCAGCCACCCCGTTCTTTATGAAGAGGTATACCGGCTTCTCGGAGATTCCGGTGAAAAACACGCCGTCATAACCCGCATTCTTAAAATATACCGCAAAAGACCCCCCGCAATTGGCATCGCCCCAGCCGCCGGTCATCGGCGACTTACCGGTAATGGCAAACCGGGCACCGTGCAGCCCGCTACCCGTCAGCGGCCCGACAGAAAAGCCGAGCATGCTATCCGGGCCGAGAGGGTCGAACCCCGGCTTGGTATTTTCGTAGATTATGCGGATACCCAGTCCCAGACAGCCGATGAATTGACGGTAGAGAGACTCGTCGAGCTCCCGGGGCTCTATTTCCCCGGTACTCAGATTTACGAACAGTATCTTCCCATTGTAGGCAAACACTTGAACTCCTTTCCAAACAACGATGTCGTCGCCGGTACTTCGGCTCTCCATAACAGCCCGGAGGAATAACTACCCCCCGGACATGTTGGGCATTATTACAACCTCGTCATCTTCCTTAAGTAATGTTTGAAGACCGTCCAGACCAAGGATATTTACCCCGTTCAGCAAAAAATGCCCCTTGAGGTAATTATTCTCCGAGAAGATATAGCCGCGCTTCTCATCCGAATCGAAGAGGACATCTATCAAATCGCTGACCTTACCATTCGGAGGAACCCTGACCTCCATAGTGTTTTGACCGAATATCTTGATAAAATCCAGTAAGAACCTGACCCTTATCTTCATACGCTAACGCCTGGCTCTATTTGAGGGTTCTAGCACACGCGCTACAAGATACAGACCAGAGGGCCGCCCTATTTCAGAGCGCCCGCCGTGCTCTAAAAACATGATACAATATAAACCGATTAATTATCAATAAACCGGTAGCCATAAGGCACCAGTCAGCTGCCAGCCCCTTTAGCTGAAGCATTACCCCAAAGCGCCCGGTTGATAACACCGGACTCTCTTTATGTCAAGCTAGCTTAGCCCGGCACAATCACGATTGAGCGGCCCGAACCAGCCTCTCAGCCAGCCGATTAAGACGCTGTTCGACTCCTCTCTTTTTGGCTATCTCCCCCGGTTCTTTGGCGAGACCGCTAACACTGCCTACCCAGCGCATGCCACAGATAGCCACGTAGGTCTTTATGTTGCTCACCGCCTTACCGATGCCCTCCTCGGCCACGGCCATACCCACCACCGGTTTCCCCGCCAGCTTTGGCCAGATAGGGCACGTCCTATCCATAAAGTTCTTGAGTAAACCGGAAAGCATATCAAAGTAACCCGGGGTACCGATAGCCCAGCCATCGGCCGCTAACAGCTTGGGGTACAATTCCGGCATATCATCCCGGATCTTACAAACGCCCTTCCGGTTATCGCCGCCCTCCTCACAGGATAGACAGCCGTAGCAGGTCTTGATATTCTTTTTCCTGAGCAGAATCAGCTCGGTCTCGGCGCCACTTTGGGCCGCCCTGGCGAGTAACGTTTTAACCATCCACTCAGTGTTCCCCTTTCTCGGGGAGCCGGATATCCCGATTATTTTCACAAGGCTCTCCCTTCTGTCAGGCAGTAGACCCGGACCCTTATAAAACCAATTAAAAAGGCGCCTGACTATATAACCAGACGCCTTTTACATTTGGCCATCAAAATATACCGCCACGGCACAAGCTGCGGAGGGCGTTACTGCACGGTAAAGGAAACCGTTTCCGCTTCCTTGCCATCAATGTAGAGCGTGACCTCATACTGGCCCCGGGGCCAGCCCTGCTGCGGCATGGGCATAGAAAAGAAGAGATAGTCGGTGCCGCTAACGTCAATCGATACCGAGTCGATGAGATAATCCCTTAGTTCCTCGGCCTCACCTTGCACATATACCCACTCCGCCATAATCTCCGTATCGGCGGGGGCATTCGAGAACTTGGCCGATAAGAATATCTCGGGGGTATCAACGCTGAAGGTACTCGTCTTCTCAACCGGCTTATATGTCGTCTCGTCGATGCTCTTCGCCATGGTTATCTCCGAAAGCCGGGCCGTGGTAAAACTAACCTCTGCGCTGCAGGACATGAGGGACAGGCCCAAAATACCGAGCGACAGGACCGCCAGAAGTGCCAGTAATGAACGCTTCGTCTTCATACCACCCCTCCTAATTTAGTATTATATTATTGTGATATACCAGCCCTTTAGGGCTAAGTTTAATTCTAGCAGAGAAAAAACGGCGATACAAGATATTGCCCGGGGCCCCGGTGTATCTTTCTCAGTCCTCGGGGTAGAAGGCTAGCGACAGGGAGCACCTCCTAAGCCGCTGGACTATCCCTGCTATCTCATAAAAAAGGGCCCCCCGATTTCTCGGGGGGCCCTTGGCTTACCGGTTAGGTGTTAC
>CAZXVG010000056.1:0-7121 GCA_964644205.1 uncultured Dehalococcoidales bacterium
GAGGAGGCGGTCGGCTTTAACGAGAAGGACATCGTCTTCGCCCTCAACATCCCTCAGGAATCGGTGACCATCCCGGAGACCATCGACGGGGTGAGGGCCTGCATGGAGATGCAGACGGACCGCCTGGAGGCGGTGGGGCTCACCAACAAGTACCTGGGAATGGGGTGAGGCGGTCTCATGGCCAAGCGGGACTATCTGACACTGGACGACTTTGACTACCGGGGGCAGACGGTGCTCCTCAGGGTGGATATTAATTCACCCATTGACCCCAAGACGAAGCGGATTACTAACGAGAATAGAATCGTGCAGAGCCTGCCCACCATTCAGGCGCTGGTGGACAAAGGGGCCAAGCTGGTTATCATCGCCCACCAGGGGGACACCCTGGACTATCAGAACCTCGTCTCACTGGAGGAGCACGCTCAAAGGCTCTCCCGGAGGCTGGGACGGGACGTCCAGTTTATCGACGACGTGGCCGGCCCGGCGGCCCGGGAGAAGGTTAAGGGCCTTAAAGAAGGGGACATCCTGCTCCTGGATAACCTGCGCTACCTGACCGAGGAGGTATCCACCTTCGAGGAGGCGGTAAAGCTCACCCCCCAGGAGATGACCAAGACCTACCTGGTGAGAAACCTGGCGCCGCTGTTCAGATTTTATGTCAACGACGCCTTCGCCGCCGCCCACCGCAACGCCCCGAGCATGGTGGCCTTTCAGGAGCTCCTACCCTCGGCGGCGGGCATACTCTACGATAAAGAGGTAACCGCCCTCACCAATATCCTGGAAAGCCCCCGGCGCCCCTGCGTCTTTCTGCTGGGCGGGGCCAAGATATCCGATGCCTTCAGCATGATGGGAAAGGTGCTCTCCGAGGGCTCCGCCGACTCGGTACTCACCGCCGGCGTTACCGGACAGGTAATGCACCTGGCCCAGGGAAAGAAGCTGGGCCCGCCCTCGGAGAAGTTCATCAGCGACCGCGGGCTGGGGAAGTTCGTCGCCCCGGCGCAGGAGTACCTCAAGAAGTACCCCGATAAACTGCATATCCCCCTGGACTTTGCCGTCGACGACGGTGGTAAGCGGCGCGAAATCAGCGCCGAGGAGCTACCCAGCGAAAAACCGATTATCGACATCGGGGCAAAGACGGTTGCGGCCTACGGGGAGATGCTGGAGAAAGCCGGAACGATATTCGTTAACGGCCCGGCCGGGGTCTACGAACGGGAAATCGGGGCCTACGGCACCAGGGAGCTGTGGCGGATAATCGGCGACGCCCGGGGCTACTCGGTCATCGGGGGCGGCGATACCGTCGCCTCGGCGGCCCGCCTGGGAGACCTCACCAGGATAGACCATGTCTCTACCGGGGGCGGGGCCCTGATTCGGTTCCTGTCCGGGGTAAAGCTACCCCTGGTTATCGCCATGAAAAAGGGGGCTAAAGCTAGCCAGCCAGGCCGGTAACCCTGCCGCCCGGGGGTATCAAGCAACAGGGAGGCATAGCCCATGAACATCAGGCTGGATGACAAGGTAGCCGTGGTAACCGGGGCCGCCAGCGGTATCGGTCTTGCCTGCGCCGAGATGATAGCCGAAAGCGGCGCCAAGGTGGCTCTGGTGGACAAGAACGCGGAGACCCTGCCCGGGGCAACCAAGAGGGTCGAGGCAAAGGGCGTGGCCAAGGGTTACCTTCAGGACGTGACCGTAATCCCCGCCCTCGGCCCGCTGGTGAGCCGGATACGAGAGGAGCTGGGCGAGATAGACATCCTGGTCTGTAGCGCCGGCATCAATATCCCCCAGCTGGCTCAGGATGTCACCGAGGAAAACTGGGACGCCCTCAACGAGGTAAACGCCAAGGGTCTCTTCTTCTGTAACCAGACGGTGGCTATCCAGTCAATGATACCCCGCAAGAAGGGCTCGATTATCAATATCGGCTCGCAGATGAGCCTGGTAGGGGGCTGGAAGCGCGCCAACTACTGCGCCAGCAAGGGGGCCGTAGCCCAGCTAACCCGGGCCGAGGTCGTTGACTGGTCGCCCTACAACATCCGCATTAACGTGGTGGCGCCCACCTTCGTGGAAACCCCCCTGAGCCGGGGGATGCTGGAAGACCCGGAATTCAGAAGCTACATCATGGATAACATCCCCCTCAACCGCCTGGCCACCCTGGGGGACGTCGCCGCAGCGGTCTGTTTCCTGGCCAGCGACCAGGCCAGCATGATTACCGGTACCATTCTACCCGTAGACGGCGGCTGGACAGCCAAATAGCCTAACACCGGGGATGATTTAAGCGGTAACCTAAAGCCTATGGTTACCCGCAGGGAAATATGTTAGCCAAGGTAGTAAGCTGTGCCGTAGTGGGGCTGGAAGGAGCGGTGGTCGAGGTCGAGGTCGATATCTCGCCGGGGCTGCCCTCGTTTACCATCGTCGGCCTGCCCGACGCCGCCGTCCAGGAAGCCAGAGAGCGCGTCCGCGCCGCCATCCGTAACTCCGGCTGTAGCTTCCCCATGAAGCGCGTGGTGGTCAACCTGGCCCCGGCCGACCTCAAGAAGGCCGGGCCGGCCTACGACCTGCCCATTGCCGTGGGCATCCTGCTGAGCTCGGAGCAGGTCCAGGCCGATGTCCCGCAGACCATCATCCTCGGCGAGCTGTCGCTGGACGGCAGTCTGCGCCACACCAACGGCGTCTTACCCATGGTCGCCCTGGCCCAGGAAAAGGGATTTTCCTCCATCATTGTGCCCGAGGTCGACGCCAGGGAAGCCTCGCTGGTGAAGGGCACGATAATCACCCCCATCGCCTCGCTGCGGCAGCTGGTGAGCTACCTACGCGGAGAGATACCGGCCCCCGAATACAGCCCCGAGGAAAGCGGAGAGGCCGGGAAGGATACGGCGCTAGCCGCCGCTACCGACCTTGCCCATATTAAAGGGCAGGAACACGTTAAGCGCGCCCTGGAGGTAGCCGCCGCCGGTGGGCATAACATCATCATGATGGGCCCGCCGGGAAGCGGCAAAACGCTTCTCGCCAGGGCTCTCCCCTCCATCCTGCCCCCCATGACCAACGAGGAAGCCCTCGACGTCACCAAAATCTACAGCGTCAGCGGTCTTTTACCTCAGGATACCCCGCTCATGAACCAGAGACCCTTCCGCTCCCCCCACTACACCATCTCCAACGCCGGTCTGGTCGGGGGCGGACGCTTCCCCAAGCCGGGCGAAATAAGCCTCAGCCACCGCGGGGTGCTCTTCCTCGATGAACTCCCTGAATTCGGGCACGCTATGCTTGAGCTTCTGCGCCAGCCCCTCGAGGACAAGGTAATCACCATCAGCCGGGCGCAGGGCAGCCTGACCTTCCCCGCCAACTTCATGCTGGTCGGGGCTATGAACCCCTGCCCCTGCGGCTTCTACGGCGACCCCTTCAGGAACTGCAGCTGCTCCCCCGGTCTGGTATCGCGCTACCAGCAGCGCATCAGCGGGCCCTTCATTGACCGGGTGGACATCTTTATCGAGGTGCCCCACATCGACTACGAAAAGCTGACCGATGATAGATTGGGGGAGAGGTCGTCAAGGGTCCAGACCAGGGTTAGTGCCGCCCGCTTAAAACAGCAGGCACGCTTCAGCGGCAGCCGGCTGACCTGCAACGCCGAGATGACCCCCGCCGAGGTAAGAGACTTCTGCCAGGCAGAGGAGCCGGCCCAGAGCCTGCTCAAGGCAGCCATGAAGCAGCTCCACCTGTCGGCGCGCGCCTTTCACCGCATCCTGAAACTGGGGCGCACCATCGCCGACCTGGAAAACGGTGACAAAATTAAAGCCCACCACCTGGCGGAGGCCATTCAGTACCGCCCGAGACGGGCGGTATAATCTAGGTAAGAAGGCCTAGAAAGAAGTAAAAGCCAACAGAGATAGCCGGCGTTGAGTCAGGCAGCCGAGCAGAACGAATTAAAAATAGCTGTATCCTTAGATGAGAGAATATAGACAAAGGGAGGGCACCATGAGAATAGCGATTGGCATTATTGGTCTAATCTTTATGGTACTGGTACTTGTCCAGTCTTGCGCTGTTTCATTCGGTGGTGCAATCCTCGAAGAAGAAGGCCTCTTACAAGGTGGAGCGGTAGGTATGCTGGTGGGTATCCTATTTGGGGTAGGGGGGGCCTTCGCCTTCAGACTTCCCAAAGTATCAATCGGGATATTTGTGGTTGGAGCTGTATTAGGATTGGTAGCGGGGCTGACTACTGGATATTCGGACATGGTCGTTTACGGCGTCGTCTCAATCATTCTATCCATATTAAGCTTCGTCGCTCATAGAAGGATGGTCAGAGAAGAATGGCGCTCGTGGTAAACTCCCGCCAAACCAAGTAACAAATTGAGACGCACCTGAGCATATTTCAGGTGGGACTACTCTAGGCCATTAAGCTTCTTCCTCACCCCCAGAAGTGCAGGAAGGCGGCGATACCCAGGAGAACGGCACCGACTATAATGCAGATAAATCCCCCCATGCGGAGCGCCCCATAACCGGAGCGCTCCGGGGTACTCTCTATAAACTCCCTCATATCGGTGCGCGACACCAGATTGTCGTCGTAGCGTCTCTCCGCCCATCGGCTCCAGCCGAGTATGCCGAGACCGATGGCGGTAAAGACAATACCCATAATGAGCAGCACAAAGCCATCCGGGTAGGGCAAGCTCATCCCTCCTAGCAAAGGGCCTCTAAGAGGGATTATAGGCGCTATCACTGCTATTTTGCAAACAATTTTATCAGGGACTACCCAAAGCGGATACTAGGTGATTTCGACCGTAGCCCCGGCAGCTTCCAGCTTCTCCTTGGCAGCGGCCGCCTCGTCCTTGGTAACCCCTTCCCTCACCGGCTTGGGGGCACCTTCCACCAGGTCCTTGGACTCCTTCAGCCCCAGACCGCTCAGCTCACGCACCGCCTTAATCACGGCAATCCGGTTACCGCCGGCCTCCTTGAGGATAACGTTAAACTCCGTCTTTTCCTCTTCAGCCGCCGGGGCTTCCGCCGCCGCAGCCGGTGCCGCCGCCATGGGAACCGCGGCGCTAACGCCGAACTCGGTCTCCAGAGCCTTCACCAGCTCCGACAGATCAAGCACCGTCATCTTCTTGATAGCCTCTATCATGTCACTAACGGCCTCCTTCTGAGCCGGCTTAGCCGGGGCAGCCTCCTTCTCTTTGGCCCCGCCAGCCGTCTTCTTGGCCGCCTTAGGCGCGGCCTTAGGCTCAACCTCAGCCGCCTTCTTCTCTTCAGGCTGCTTTTCGGCCTCAGCCGCCTTTTCCTCCTCGGGATGCTCTACGGCCTCAGCCGCTTCACCAGCCGCATCCTGCTTCACTTCAGCTTCCTTCTCTTCTGCCATGCTATTCTCCCTCCAGTTGTTTAGTTCTAGCCTGCAACACCCGCGCCAGCCCGGCTATGGGGGCATTAAGGCAGTTAACCAGAGCCACGATGGGGCCCTGCATAGCCCCGAGAACCCTGGCCACCATTACCTCCCGCGACGGGAGCTTGGAAAGAACCGACACCTCCTCCGAGGTGAGCACTCTATCCCCCAAAAAGCCGCCTCTGATGGCCAGGATAGACTTGGTGGTGTTTATGTAGTCGGTCAGCACCTTAGCCGGCTCAACTATCCCGCCATAGCCCGCCGCCAGAGCCACCGGCCCCTCAAAGGCAGCCGCCAGCTCGCTCCGGCCCAGCCTTTCGGCGGCAAACCGGGCCAAGGTGTTCTTCAC
Source organism: uncultured Dehalococcoidales bacterium (assembly GCA_964644205.1). Lineage (GTDB taxonomy): Bacteria > Chloroflexota > Dehalococcoidia > Dehalococcoidales > UBA5760 > UBA5760. Next base: position 5,700 of record CAZXVG010000056.1, read on the forward strand.
CACACGGTAATCGATGCCCGCCTCCCCCAGGCGGCGCCTGAGCACGGTCATCTCCTGGGCGGAAAGCCCCCGGTAGTCGGTCAGAATACCAACGCTACACTTGGAGAAAACCTCCTCCAGACTATCAATGGTTCTTGCCTTCTTTTCCCTAGACATCCATACTAGCCTCCTTCCCCGAAATACTAAAATCTAACATTACCCAAGTTGCCTACGGCCACTCTTGAAACCTGCCGGTACCCAAGCCGCCTACGGCCACTCTTGAAACCTGCCGGTACCCAAGCCGCCTACGGCCACTCTTGAAACCTGCCGGTACCCAAGCCGCCTACGGCCACTAAAAAGCCCTCGCGCCGAGACAGCACCAGGGCTCCGGGGCAAAACCGCCTTCGGGGCTCCGGGTAAGAGCACCCCGAACCCGATTTAAACCCTTTTCTCCTCGGCAGGCAAAGATGATTTAAGCCCTAATCGGCACCCGCTGTCTCAGGAAGCAAATAGGTTGTTAAGCTACGCTACCAGCACCCCCAGTCTAACAGACCGGGCCTTATTGCGTAAAGTCTTAAATTACCCAATCGGGCCGCCTAACCGGAGCTCAAGGCCAGGGTCGGCCCAAGGTCGAGGTTTACCCCGGGCCCCATGGTCGTGGTCAGTGAGGCCGACTTGACGTACTGACCCTTGGCGCCGCTGGGCTTAGCCTTGACCACCGCCTCAATCACCGCCGTCAGGTTATCCAGCAGCCGTTGGTTCTCAAAGCTGACCTTACCCAGCGGGACATGGATGATGGCCGTCCGGTCCAGCTTGAACTCCACCCGGCCCTTACGGGCATCGCCGATTACCCGGGGCAGGTCTTCGGCAGCCACCACCGTTCCCGATTTGGGGTTGGGCATCAGTCCGCGCCTGCCCAGAATCTTACCCAGCTTACCCACCCGGCCCATCATGTCCGGGGTAGCCATGGCGGCGTCAAAATCCAGCCAGCCGCCCTCTATCTTCTTTACCAGCTCGTCGCTGCCCACGAAATCAGCGCCGGCATCCTTGGCAATTCTCTCGGCCTCACCCTGAGCGAAGACCAGGACCCGCACCTCTTTCCCCAATCCATGAGGTAGCAGCGCCACCCCGCGCACCTGCTGGGTGGCATTCCTGGGGTCAACCCCCATCCTGAGGTGAAGCTCGACCGTCTCATCGAACTTGGCATAAGCCATCTTCTTGGCCAGCTCAATAGCTTCCTCCGGGGAGTAAGCCCCTCCCTTATCCAGCAGCTTTACCGTATCCTGATACTTCTTACCACGCTTTGTCATCTCTAGCCTGTATCTCCTCCATATTCCGGGTAGGCCCCAAAATCAGCCCCGCCTTAAAGCGACTTTAGCTTGGCCAGACGCTCGCCCCGCTTACGGCTAATCAGCATAAAGGCCCGGGGCACGTCGGCCATCA
>CAZXVG010000057.1:0-7107 GCA_964644205.1 uncultured Dehalococcoidales bacterium
CGAGTAGCCCCATGCCTTCAATGGTGGCTACAGTCAATAATCTGCTCATTACCCTCTGTCTCGCTGCGGTTAATAAGGCAATTTTTAAGTTGGCTCCCGGCCTTGATGCTGACCCCCGCCCACAGCACCGCCCTCTCCAGGCTGGCTCCCTCTCCGATATAACAGCCCGCCCCGATAACCACCGGCCCCTTAATCCGGACCCCCCGGTCTATGCGGCAGCCGCCGCCGATGACCACCGGGCCGGCTATGCTGGCTGAGGGGTGAATGGCGGCCTCTCCCGTCTGGTAGACGCCGTCCCGGCTCAGCCCGGGGATGAGGTGGCTTGATACCCTGGCCGACAGAAGGTCGCAGTTAAGGCTCAGGTACTTCTCCGGGGTGCCCATGTCGAGCCAGTAGCCGTTGAAGGGGTAGCCGTAGACCGGCTCCTCTAGCTCCAGCAGCCGGGGGAAAAGCCCGCGCTCGAACATATAGTGACTGGCTTCCGGCACGTGCCGCAGCACCTCCGGCTCGAGGATATAGATGCCGGCATTTATCCAGTTACTGGTTACCTGGTCCGGACTCGGCTTTTCCACGAAGCGCCTCACCCGGCCGTCGCTTTCCGTTTCCACCACCCCGAAGGCGCAGGGGTTATCCACCCGGGTCAGGGCGATGGTTACCTTGGCCCTCTTACGCCGGTGGAAGGTAAGCATGGCGTCCAGGTCGAGGTCGGTGAAGATGTCCCCGTTGAGCACGATGAAGGTGCTTTTCAGGTATGGCTCGGCATTCTTCACGGCCCCGGCGGTGCCCAGCGGTTCGGTCTCCACGGCGTAGCTGAGCGGCATACCCAGGTTATCGCCGTCACCCAGGTGGCTCCGGATGGCTTCGGGGAGATAGCTCAGGGCCAGGATGGTGCTGCCGACCCCGTGACTCTTGAGATAGGCCAGGGTGTGCTCCAGGAAGGGCCGGTTGAGCACTGGTATCATGGGCTTGGGTAGCTGATAGGTAAGCGGCTGGAGCCTGGTGCCCTGGCCGCCAACCAGGACCACTGCCGGTAGCGGCATGCTGCTATGCTCCTTTCCCATACTTACAGTAAGATTTTAGAGGTAATCGCTAGCAAAATCAAGCATTAGCGTGATTAAGCTCTCTTATCATACCGTTAATTTACCATAATGGTTCACACCGTTAATTTATCGTTGTGATGTTCTTGGGGCCGTATTTTAGACCTCGCGGAGGCCTCTTTGCTATAATGGTACAATCGGGGTTGTCTTTTTACGGCGCACGCTGCTGGCCTAGCGGCGGGTTTAGCAGGTGGCGCGGCCTTGCTGTCTTAATGGCGCGGCCTTGAGCTCACGATGTCGGGCTTGTTTTGGTCTCTTTACGGTATCTTTATAATCGGCTACTAAAGACTGGGTTGACAGGCGGAATGGCATGGGCAGGGTAGCATGGTCGGATAGCATGAAGAAGCTCTACCGCCAGCGCTGGCGTATCTGGGCGGTGGCCTGTCTGGCGCACACCGTAGGCCTGTTTCACCGGGTGGCCATGGCGCCTATGGCCGACCGGATTATGGCTGATTTCGGCATCAGCGCCACCGTCTTCGGCAGCCTGGGTGCGGGCTACTTCTACGTCTATGCGCCGATGCAGCTGCCGGCGGGTACCCTGGCCGATACCCTGGGGCCGCGCAAGGTAATCACCACCGGGTTGCTCCTGTCGGCGGCGGGCTCCCTCATCATGAGCCAGGCGCCGACGTTCGCGGCGCTATATGCGGGGCGGCTCGTGGTGAGCTTCGGGGTCTCCGTGGTCTGGCTCAGTGTTCTCAAGCTGATTATGGAGTGGTTCCGCCGCCGCGAGCTGGCTACCGTAACCGGCCTGTCCAGCTCCCTGGTTAATTCGGGGCAGGTACTGGCGGCGACGCCTCTAGCCCTGATGATAATATTTCTGGGCTGGCGCATGTCCCTGGTGACCATCGCTCAGGTTACCTTCGGTCTGGCCGTGGCCAGCTGGTTCATTATCAGGGACAGCCCGGCTGCGGTCGGCCTGCCTCCCATAAGTCAGCTTGACGGGGAGACGTCCCGCCGGACGGTCGAAGCCCGTGACGCGCCGAGTCTGAGCCTGCGGCAGCGGTTTAAGACCGTTCTCGGTAACAAACGCCTCTGGCCGCTGTTTCTGGTGCACTTCGGGATATACGGCGCCTATTCGACATTTTTCCAAAGCTGGGCGGTGGTCTATCTCATGCAGACCTACGCCGTGACCCGGGACTTTGCCGCCGATTTTATCCTTATTGCTGCGGTAGGCCAGATATCGGGGGCGCCCCTGGTCGGCTTTCTCTCCGACCGGGTACTGCGCCGGCGCCGTTTACCGATGGTGGTCTTCTCCGCCATCTTTCTGGTTGCTTTTCTCTTCCTGGCCCTGTGGCAGGGGGGACATCTGCCCCTTGATGTGCTCTATCCGGTGTCCTTTCTGGCCGGGTTTGGTGTCGGGACTGTGCCTCTACTCTTCGCTGCCGTCAGGGAGCTAGCCGAGCCTTCGGTGCGGGGCACCTCCACCGGGCTGGTAAACATGGGTGGCTTTATCAGCGCCGCTATCGCCCAGCCGCTGTTCGGTTACTTCATGGACCGAGGCTGGACGGGGGTTATGGTGGAGGGGGTTCGTATCTACCCGCAGGCGGCTTTTCAGCCGGGCCTTCTTTTGTGTTGTGGTCTGGCGGCCCTGGGCTTTGTGGGGGCGCTCTTGGTCCATGAGACCCGTCCCAAGATAAGCTGGGCGGTTGGTGGGGCTGATTAGCTTACCTCGGCTTCAGGTAACCACCGGCGAGGGGTGGGCCTGGAAGGGGTGGGTGCGCAGCACCAGCGAAAAGAGGTAGGGGTACTTGGACTTGAGGTGTTCCAGGTAGCGTAGCCACTCGGCGACCAGCTGCCCGTACACCCGCTGGATGTCGCCGGCCAGGTGCTCCCGGTCGCTCTCGGGGAGGTCCTGTATCGAGGGTCTGGCCTCGAGCTCCTCGGCGAGGTGAAAGACAGCCCACATCAGGTCGGTGAAGCTCTCGTGTTCCAGCAGGTTCGGGTTCTCCAGCAGGCGCAGCAGGAACCCCCGTTTCTGGACGAGAAAGGTCCTCAGTGCCGCTAGGTCGACGCCGCTGCAGTCGGCATTGACCTTGATGTTTTGGGCGCAGAGGGCCGCCTTTTTGAAGTCGCCCGCCTTCCAGTCCTTGCTTACGGCCAGGCACTGAAAGGTCTGCTCGCGGTTCTCCAGGGAGCAGATGAGGTCGGCGATGAGGCGGTTTCCCACCTCGCTGAAGAAGGCGCCGACTACCATATTGAGCTTGTTGAGCAGGGCCTGTTTCTCCCGATAGGCCAGGATACGCTCGATGACGATAACGACTATAAAGACCTCTAGGGGGAGGAAGGCCAGGTCGCCAATCATATAGATGAATATGTGGTGGGGGTCGTGGAAGATGCGGTAGTGAACGTAGTATATCAGGGCGGCGCTGCCCACGAAGATAGCGGCCAGAATGAGGAATCTCCGGTATCGCTTCAGCATCTGGTTCCTGCCCGAATCACAGTTTAGGGTGTCCGGGACTCAAGGGCAATAATATCATATCTCGCAGGCAGGGAGAAACATTTCGCCTTGGTTAAGCCCCCCGGTCTCCCCGGGGAGAGGACAGATGGCCACCACCCGGGGCAATATTTGCCCCCGAAGGCCGTGCCCTATCACCATTCAGGCAGGATTATTGGTCGCCTGCTTGACAAATGACACACTTTGGGTTATAAATAGCCTTGTGGCTATATTATCACGCCTGGCAGGGTATGTCTTATGAAGGAATCGGCCAAGACCGGGGAGCGGCTTGTCCAAGAGGTCGAAGCCTTGGGTCGGCGGGTGGCGGCTCTGGAGAAGCAGTGTGCCGAGTGCGGACGGCTGGAGAGGGAGCTTCGAGAGAAGAAGGAACAGCTGGAGGCCCGGAACGACGAGCTCCGGGCGGTGAATGAGAAGCTGCAGGCTACCGAGGTAGAGCTGCGGGCCAGTAACGACGAGCTGCAGACCGCCAATGAGGAATTACGCTGTGAAATCGCCGAGCGTAAGCAGGTGGAGGAAAAGTATTCCACCCTGGTCGAGCAGGGGGATGACGGCATCATTATCATTCAGGATGGAATCTTACGCTTTGCCAATTCAAAGATGGTCGAGCTTACCGGTTTCCCGCTGGATAAGGCGCTGGGCAGGTCGTTTCTTGATTTTGTCTCTCCAGAAAGCCGGGGGCTGGTGGCCGATAGGTATCAGCAGAGGGTGTCGGGTAGAGGCGTTCCGGGTAAGTACGAGATAGAAATCCTGGGCAGGGACGATAGCAGGATACCCGTTGAAATTAGTGCCAGCAGCATCGAGTATCAGGGGAGACCGGCTGACATGGCCGTGGCGCGTGATATTACCGAGCGTAAGCGGGCGGAGGAGATTATCAAGCGGGCTATTAGGGAATGGCGGACGACCTTTGACGCCATTACGGACCTGGTTTCCATCCACGATAAGGACTTCAGGCTGCTCAGGGTAAACAAGGCCTTTGCCGACGTGTTTGAGATGAAGCCCAAGGAGCTTATCGGCAGGTTCTGTTATCAGGTTGTTCACGGCACCGAGGAGCCGGTGGCCGGTTGTCCCCACCGGAAGGCCTTAAAGACCGGGAGGCCGGCTATCAGGGAGTTCTTCGAGCCTCATCTCGGGCTTTATCTCGAGGTGGCGGCCTCACCGATGTTCGACGGGGAGGGAGAGGCGGTGTCCTCGGTTCACGTTACCCGGGACGTTACCGAACGCAAGCAGATGGAGCAGCAGCTCATCATCACCGACCGGTTGGCTTCAGTCGGCGAGTTGGCCTCGGGTATTGCTCATGAGCTGAATAACCCGCTGACCAGCGTCATCGGCTTCTCGCAGCTACTCCTGGATAAGAAGGTGCCGCGTGACATCAAGGAGGACGTGAGAATTATCTCCAGCGAGGCGCAGCGCGCCGCCGGGGTGGTGAAAAACCTGCTCACCTTCGCTCGAAAGCACGGCCCGGCCAAGCAGCTGGTAAGCCTGAACGACGTTATCGAGAAGGTTCTGGAGCTGCGTGCTTACGAGCAAAAGGTGAATAACATCCGGGTTGAGAGGCTCTTTCAGGCTGACCTCCCCGAGGTAATGGCTGACTATTTCCAGCTACAGCAGGTCTTTCTCAACATCGTTATCAATGCCGAGTATTTTATGATTGAGGCGTACGGTAAGGGTAACCTGGCCATAACCACAAAAAGGGTGGCCGGTTGCGTCAGGGCTTCCCTGGCTGACGACGGCCCCGGGATTCCCGAGGAGAACCTGGGGCACCTCTTCGACCCCTTCTTCACCACCAAGGGGGTGGGCAAGGGAACCGGGCTGGGTCTTAGTATCTGTCACGGGATAGTTACCGAGCACGGCGGCCGGATATATGCGGCGAACAAGCCGGGTGGGGGCGCCGTCTTTAGTGTCGAGCTGCCACTCTCTGCTGGCGATGGGGAGGAACCGTAACGTGAGTAATCTGAGTGCCGGCGTTAGGAGAATCCTGGTGGTTGAAGACGAACCGACCATCAGCCAGGTTTGTCGGCGGGTTCTTACCGGGGATGGGTTTGAGGTCGATACTGCGGTCGATGGCAGGATGGCCCAGGGAATGCTGAGAGAGGGGAACTACGCCCTTATTCTGATGGATATCAGGATGCCGGTAATGGACGGCCGGGAGTTCTATCAGGTTTTGGGGCTTCAATATCCTGAGCTCGTGGACAGAGTGATATTCGCTACCGGGGATGTGATAGCTAACGGTACCAGGGAGTTTCTCAGCCAGAGCGGTAGACCGGTCCTGGCAAAGCCGTTCACCCCTGATGAGCTGAAGGCCATAGTCCGAGAGACCCTGAGCTAGGTAGAGAAATGACCGGTAAACGGGCCGCGATACTGATTACCGATGACGAGGCGTCCGTCAGGGGGCTTCTCAGGCACCGGCTGGCCAGGGAGGGTTATCGGTGCCTGGAGGCCGGCAGCGCCTACCGGGCTGTGGAGGAGCTGCGCCGGAGCCAGGTCGCCCTGGTAATCCTGGATATCAAGATGCCGGGCAGGTCGGGGGTTCAGCTGCTGCACGAGATAAGAACCAATTATCCCGATACCATGGTGATTATGGCTACCGCCATCAGTGACACCAGCACCGCAATCCACTGTATGAAGCTGGGGGCCTGTGACTACCTGACCAAGCCCTTTAATCTGGAAGAGGTGGCCTTAAGCGTCGAAAAGGCCCTGGAGCGGAGAAGGCTTGAGCTGGAGAACCGGGACTATCAGCAGCACCTGGAGCAGAAGGTCGAGGCGCAGGCCAGCAAAATCTGTGGCGCCTTCTTCAATGCCATAACGGCCCTGGTCTATGCCCTGGAAGCCAAGGACGGCTACACCAGCGGTCATTCGCGGCGGGTATCCGAGTTGTCGGTGACCATAGCCTGGGAGCTAGCCCTGCCCCGGGAAAGCATCAACCGGGTGGAGCTTGCAGGGCGGGTTCATGACATCGGTAAGATTGGGGTGCGAGAGTCGGTGCTCAACAAGCCGGGCCATCTCACCGATGAGGAGTTTCAACATGTAAAGTACCACCCCGAGTCGGGGGAGCGCATTCTGCTGCCCATCGTGGAGGATAAGGAGATATTGCGCATAGTGAGGCATCACCACGAATACTATGACGGCAGCGGTTACCCCGACGGCCTGTCCGGTGAAGGGATACCGCTGGGCGCCAGGATTCTGGCGGTAGCCGATAGCTATGACGCTATGACCTCTGAGCGTCCCTACCGGAAGGCAATGAGTGTTGAGACGGCCCGGGCTGAGATTAAGCGGGGCAAGAATACCCAGTTCGACCCCGAGGTAGCCGAGGCTTTCTTGAGGTCGGGGCTTCTGCCCCTCAGCTCTCTGGACCCGGTCCCGCTGTTAGTCACCCCTGATTAAACGATAGGGATGGCCCGCAGGCAGAAGCCGGACCTTATCCTGATGGACATTATGATGCCCAAGGTGAACGGTTATTCCGCCTGCCACACCATTAAAATGGAGCCAGCGGTCGGAGTCGAACCGACGACCAGCGGTTTACGAAACCGCTGCTCTACCTCTGAGCTACGCTGGCAT
>CAZXVG010000058.1:0-6988 GCA_964644205.1 uncultured Dehalococcoidales bacterium
GCCACTTCTTTGCCAGTTGGGGGCTCTGCAGCCACACCATGGCCCTGGAGAGAATCCTGGGGGATATGCTCCCCGAAGAGGCGCGGGCCACCCAGTTCGAGGCTAACCCCTGAAAAGACCGGGGCTATTTCTTGCGCCGCCTGTTTAGCCAGCTAATCGCCTCGGCAACCACGAACAGGGAGCCGCTGACGCAGATAAGGTCTTGTGTTCCCGCCCGGCTCATGGCCAGCTTGAGCGCCTCGGGTACGTTCCCGGTAACCTGAGCTTCCATACCGCTCTTTTGAAATACGGCTTTGAGTTTGGCTACCTCCATGGCCCGGGGGTGGTGGGAGCGGGTGATAATCACCTCGTTAAAGAGCGGCCCCAGCTTGGAGACCACGCCGGATACGTTCTTATCGCCCGATGCCCCCATAACCAGGATGGAGCGGCGGAACTCGAAGTACCGTTTTAGGGAGAGCCCCAGCCGGTGGGCGGCGTCGGGGTTGTGGGCGCCATCGACCACCAGCCGCGGTCGGCGTCTCAAGACCTGGAGCCGTCCCGGCCAGGCTACCCGAGCCAGACCACTGGCGATACCCTCCTGGGAGATGGCAAAGCCTCTTTCCTGAAGCACCTCCAGGGCGGCTACGGCGCTGGCGGCGTTCTCCATCTGGTAGTCGCCGAGCAGAGGTAAGGCTATGCGATAGTTATCTCGCCGCCCCGTTACCTCAAGTAGCTGCCGCCTACCGTCAAAGCCGAGGCCCTGCCAGGTAACGTCCCGGCCCACCCTGACGAGCTCGGCCTGCTGCCGGCGGCAGGTCTTCTTAATCACCGTGACGACCTCGTCCTTCTGGGGCGCCAGTACCACCAGGCTACCGGGCTTGATGATGCCCGCCTTCTCGGCGGCGATTCTGGCTACCGAATCCCCCAGCACCTCGGTGTGGTCCAGGCTTATCGAGGTGATGATGCTGACCTCGGGAATAATGACATTGGTGGCGTCGAACTTCCCGCCCATGCCCACCTCAAGCACCTGGAAGTCAGCCTTCTTCATATCGAAATAGGTGAAGGCCAGCGCTGTGAGGAGCTCAAAGGTGGTCAGTTCACCGTAGCTGGCCTTGAGATTCACCGCCTCGACCTCTGGCCTGAGCCGGGTGGTGATGCGGGCGAAGTCCGCCCGGCTGATGGGGCGGCCATTTAGCCGGAAGCGCTCCCGGATGCTAATAAGGTGCGGCGAGGTATAGAGACCGGTTACGTAGCCTGAGCCCGCCAGCACCGAGGCGATCATGGCCGCCGTGCTGCCCTTGCCGTTGGTGCCCGCGATGTGGATCGACCTGGCCCGTAGCTGGGGGTTACCCAGCCGGGCGAGCAGCTCTTCTACCCGCCTCAGGTCGTAGTTACCCAGGGCGTGGGGCAGGGGCACCTTTTCGTAGTCGGTATAGCCGGAGATATAGCTAAGGGCCTGCTTATAGTCCATCTCTCTCCCGGTATCAGGCGTAGGACTTTATCACTATTCTAGCACTTGACGCCTCTCGGTGGCGACTGATACTCTTATCACGGAGGGTAAAGTGGACTTTCTGGAAAAACTACATAGTACCTCACAGCGAAACGGGAGCCTGCTCTGTGTCGGGCTCGACCCCGACCCGGGACTGATGCCCGAAAAGACAAGTGTCCTTGATTTTAACCGGGCGCTCATCGAAGCTACCTGCGACTTGGTCTGCGCCTATAAGCTCAACTTCGCCTTCTACGAGGCGCTGGACAGCCCGGGAATCAGTGCCCTGAAGGAGACCATTAAGGCCGTGCCTGAGGGTATCCCGGTCATCGGGGATGCCAAGCGTGGCGATATCGGTAACACCGCCCGGGCCTACGCCAGGGCCATCTTCGAAGGCCTTGGCTGTGATGCCACTACGGTGAATCCCTATCTCGGCCTCGACTCGGTAGCCCCCTTCATTGAGTATCGGGACCGGGGGGTGTTTATCCTCTGCCGGACGTCGAACCCGGGGTCGGGGGACTTTCAGTCCCTCGTCTGTGAGCAAGCAGGGGGCGATTCCCTTAAGCTCTTTCAGATTGTGGCCGATAAGGCCAGCCAATGGAATACCCACGGCAACATCGGGCTGGTGGTCGGGGCCACCTACCCCGAGGAGCTCCGGCTGATACGGGAGGCTCACCCGGAACTTCCCTTCCTGATACCGGGTGTGGGGGCTCAGGGTGGCGACCTGGCCCTGGCGGTGCGCTACGGGGTGAATGCCCGGAGTCGGGGGGCGATTATCAATTCCTCGCGTCAGGTGATATACGCTTCGCGTAACCAGGACTTTGCTCAGGCGGCGCGGCAGGCAGCCTTGTCGCTCCGCGACCAGATTAACCATAGCCTGCCCGGGGCGGCGTCCTAGCCGATAGATTAGGCCGGGGAGTAATTCAGGTGGCGGTGTCTTTTGAGATAAAACCGGGCGATGTAGTCTGCCTCAGGCGGCGGCACCCCTGCGGCGCCAGCGATTGGCAGGTGGTGAGGCTGGGGAGCGATATCGGGCTCAGATGCCTTAAGTGCCAGCGCTATGTTTTCCTTAAGCGCCGCGTCTTTGAGCAGCGCCTTAAAGCCGTTATCCCCCGGGGGACGTGATGACCCGACGCATTATGCATATCGACCTCGACGCCTTCTTCGTCTCCGTGGAGCAGGTGGATAACCCCGAGCTCAGGGGCAAACCGGTGGTGGTCGGCGGCAACCCGGAGAAACGGGGGGTGGTGGCGGCGGCCTCCTACGAGGCGAGAGCCTTCGGCCTGCACTCCGGTATGCCCCTGGTTACTGCCAGCCGCCTCTGTCCCCAGGCCATTTTTATCGAGGGTAGCTTCCCCAAGTACCGGCGGGCTTCTCAGCTCTTCATGGCCATTCTGGCTGATTTCTCGCCCTATCTTGAGCCGATGGGCCTGGACGAGGCCTTCCTCGATGCCACCGGCTTCGAGTCTATCCACGGCTCAACCCGCACCATGGCCGTAAGGATAAAGAAGCGGGTCAGGGACGAGCTGGGGCTCTCGGCTTCCATCGGTATCGCCGGGGGTAAGGTGGTTGCCAAGGTCGCCTCCGAGCTGAGTAAACCCGACGGGCTGCTGGAGGTGGCTGCCGGCGAAGAGAGCTCCTTTCTGGCCCCTCTGGAGGTCGCCAAACTGCCCGGAGTGGGCCGGAGGACGGAGCAGATTCTAAAGAGGCGGGGGCTAACCACCATCGGCAAGCTGGCCAGTGCCCCGTCGGCTGCCCTCAGGGCCGAGCTCGGCGTCTACGGTGAGGTGCTGCACCGTCACGCTAACGGCATCGACGAGAGAAGGGTAATGCCCCCGGCGGAGGCCAAGTCCATCAGCCGGGAGACCACCTTCGCCGAGGATACCAGAGACCGCGCCCGCCTGAAAGCGACCCTGCGCTACTTGAGCGAGCGGGTCGGTAGTCAGCTCCGCGAGCAGGGTAAGGAGGCCAGGTGTATCGTCCTCAAGCTACGCTACGCCGATTTTACCACCATCAGCCGGCATCATACCCTGAGCCAGGGCACCAGCACCGACCAGGATATCTTCGAGGGCGGTTACGCCTTGCTCGAGAAGGCGCTGTCCCGGGAGACGAGACCGGTCCGTCTCATTGGCATCGGGGTGTCGGGCTTCACCGAGCCGGCCAGACAGATGGATATGCTTAAGCCGGCGGCCCTGAGACAGGAGCAGCTTAATAAGACCATCGACCGCATCCGCAAAAAATACGGCTTCCGCGCCATCCAGACGGGGCAGACCCTGCTCCTCAGGGACATCTTCCCGGAGGGGGAGGGGGGCTACACCCTGCACACCCCGGGCCTGTCGCGGTAGGGGCTAGGAAGAAACCTTAGACCCGTGTTCATCTTCTTGATGCCTGGGACACAGGAGACTGAGCCTGAGCTTGTCATCTCACCGGTTTACCCTTATAATAACCTCACAGTAGAAAGGAGACCTAAGGATGCCATCGTATGTCTATTTCCAAAAGCAGTTTATGCCCCTTTCCGAAGCCAGGCTGAGCGTGATGACTCACTGCCTCCACTACGGCACGGCTGCCTTTGAGGGTATCCGCGGCAACTGGAACGCCGAGCAGGAGCAGATGTACCTCTTCCGGCTTAAGGAGCACTACCAGCGGTTGCTCTGCGGCTGCCGGATACTCAAGATTAACCTGCCCTATACACTAAGCGAGCTCTGCCAGATAACGGTGGAGACGGTGGCCAGGTGCGGCTTTCGGGAGGATATCTATGTCCGCCCGGTAGCCTACAAGAGCTCCGAAGCGATCGGCGTCCGTTTACATAATCTGGACGAGGACTTCCTGGTCTTCGCCTTCCCCTGGGGGCCTTACCTGGATATCGACAAGGCCCGCTGCTGCATCTCTTCCTGGCAGCGCCCCTCTGGAGTACCGCAGGCCAAGATAACCGGTCTCTACGTCAATAACGCCCTGGCCAAGACCGAAGCTGTCGAGAACGGCTTCCACGAGGCGATTATGCTTACTCCGGACGGCTATGTCTCCGAGGGCAGCGGCGAGAACATCTTCGTGGTCCTGGACGGTAAGCTGGTAACGCCGCCCATCTCCGATGTTATGCTGGTGGGCGTTACCCGGGATTCGGTAATCACCCTGGCGCGAAACGAGTTGGGTATCGAGACCGTAGAGCGGCGTCTGGGGCGGAGCGAGCTTTTTGCGGCCAGCGAGTGCTTTCTAACCGGCACCGCGGCCAATATAACCCCGGTAGCCGAGGTAGACCGTCGCAAGATAGGCGACGGTAAAATCGGGAATATAACCAGAAAGCTGCAGGAGCTCTACTTCAGCGTAATACAGGGTAGGGATTCCAGGTATCTCGAGTGGTGCACCCCGGTCTATGATAAATAGACCAGCCGCCTGCTAAAGAGGCGGGGGCTTAGCTCGGGTAACAGTGTTCCGGGAGTGGGGTGGCTGAGCCGGAGGGGAAAGGTTACTTCCTGGGGGCGTTAGCGTTTATTGATTTCAGAAGACAGCTTACCTTGCTGCATTCTTCCAGCATGGTGGTGTAGTTGTGGGCCTCCTGAAGCCACTGTCCGATGGCGAAGCTGCCGTGCCCGTGAACCATGACAATCCGGGACTTCTTGAGCGCCTGGGCGATTATGTCCGCCAGCCCCCCCGGTTTAACCTCCATGTTCCAGCCGAGCACCGGCACTCTCTCCAGCTGGGGTGAGCCTTCGCCGCAGGGCGGCACGAGCTCGGTCTCAATCAGCGACAGGGCGACGGCGTGCGGGGGGTGGGCGTGAACAATGGCCAGCGCCGGGGTTTCCCGATAGATAGCCCGGTGGACGGGCAGCTCGACCGACGCCAGCGGGGTGCAACGGTCGTTCTTGTCTATCCCAGTCTCAATGAGGTCGTTTTCCTCAAGACAATTGAGGTTACTACCGCGGCGGGTAATCACCAGGCGGTCTCCCATTCTGATGCTCAGATTTCCCGCATAAGAAATGAGCCCTTGAGCACACAGGTCACGGCCGACACTCTGAAACTGTGCTAGAATCATAGCTTCGTCTTACGCTTATTGGCTGAGCACACGCTAGCCTGCTATTAGTTTATAACTACGGGTAATAAAAAATCAAATCGAGCCCTGGCGCCTAAGCCAACTGCCTGATAACAGCGATGACCCTTCCCTGGATAGTAACGTTATCGGGCTCGGCATATATCGGCTGCATCTCGGAGTTGGCCGGCTGGAGGCGAATACGGCCGCTCTCGGCGTAGAACCGCTTCAGGGTCGCTTCTCTCTCCGACTTGAGCCAGATGGCGGCTACCTCGCCGTTGTCCACGGTGGTGACATACTCCATGAGGACGATGTCGCCGTCGTTGACCAGGGCATCGACCATGGAGCGGCCCTTTACCCTGAGGGCGTAGACCCCCTGCCGGCCCCGGGCCAGGTCCCGGGTTACCTCAAGGGTTTCCGCGGCGGCGGTGATATCCCAGGTGTCCACGGTCGGCACCGGTATCGGCTCGCCGGCCGCTATCTGCCCGATAATCGGTACCTGGATGGAGCTTCCCGCTAGCGCCTGGCCCAAAAGCTCAATGCCCCGGGCCACCTCACCGTGCCGTCGGATATATTTGGCGCGTTCCAGGACGCCCAGATTATAGGCGACCACCGAGGTCGAGCTGAGGCGGCAGCCCTTCATGATGTCCCTGATGGTAGGGGGATAGCCGAAGTCCTGGCGGAAGTCGCCAATGAACCTGACGATTTGCTGTTGCCTGGGTGAAAGCGGCTTCATCTCAAACCCCCGATAGCTGATACTTGGGCGAACAAATGTTCTACCAGCCTGATACTACCACTGAATGAGACCCTCTGTCAATACCCGGACTCTGTTTTTCCGGTTTAGACTGAGGGCAGGTTTTTCTCTAGGTAGCCTCTTTGGGGGACTGTGCCTGATTGAGCTTCTTCACAAGTCGTGACTTGCGGCGGGCGGCGTTATTGGCGTGGATAACCCCCTTCTCCGCAGCCCGGTCCAGGGAGCTAATCGCCTCGGTTACCGCCTCGCGGCCCGACTCAAGCTCGCCGGAGAAGATAAGCTTCTCCGCCTTGGTTATCCGGGACTTGCACCGGCTTCTCACCGACTTGTTTCCCTGCTGCCTCTTTCTCGAAGCACGCACTTCCTTCTTGGCTGATTTGGTCTGTGGCAATATCCACCTCCGGTTATTAAAACTCTTCTTAACTGGCTTCAGGTTGTGGCTTGGTCTTGGCAATCGACTCGTCGCCCACCCGGGCGACGCTTATCACCCCACGCACCCCCTCAATCTTCCCCAGGAGCCGGCTCAACTGAGCCAGGTCCCTGGTGCCCAGGGTGAAGTACTCGCTGACGGTGTGGTCGTCGTGGCTGACAGAACTCGCCGCCGTGATATTGAGCTTCTCCTCAGCCACAATGGTGGTGATATCACGCATGAGCCCTACTCTGTCCCAGGACTCAACATGGATGTTGACCGGGTACAGCGCGTCACTCTCCCCCCACTCCACCGGGACGAGCCGCTCCTTTTCAT
>CAZXVG010000059.1:0-6959 GCA_964644205.1 uncultured Dehalococcoidales bacterium
ATGGAATGGATATCCGCCCCCTCTCTGGCATACACCCTCGACCAACTGACATAGGACATCTCGCCCGCAAAAGCGTAAAGCTCGCCTCTCTCTTCGGTGTAGGCAACGTCGGGCATGATGTCGATTTCGCCCGCCCCCAGCCTTTCAAGGCATTCCATCCAGGTGCCGGGGACATACTCTACTTGCCAGCCTTCCTCCGCAGCGATGTACTCGATAATCTCCGGCCAGAACCCGGACACCCTGCCAGTCTCATCGGTGAAGATTTTCGGACTGTTTTCGTACGCCCCGACTCTTACCGTTATCGACTCATCCGCAGAAGCGCTCGCGCCAAAGATAGAAGCGCACAATAGCGACCAGCACAGGAGCGGGATAAAGCACCCTTTCGTGTTCATGTGTCTAATTCTTAACATCTGAATTTAACGTCTCACGGATTGAAGAGGCGTATTCGACATCAACCCGGCTGGCCAGAAACACGGACTTAAGCCGGTCCATCTCTTGAAGACGTAAGTTCGCCTCGGCCAGCTCGTCGGCGATAGACTGCTGCAGGACTCTAGCCTCTTCCAGCTTGCTGATTAATAGGGAGATGACAATGCCGGTGCCTACGATAACTATGGTTTCCGCTATGGCATCCGGTCGGAACGGGCTGATGATGACCCTCGGAATCATGATGGCACCCGAGATGATGGCGCATGCCAGCCCGCTCTTGAAGCCGAATCTCCAGGCGGCCAGAATTATCGGAATCAGGAAGAGGGCGCGTTCAAAGGTACGACGCGTTATACCTAAATGCGTCTGGGTGGAGAGCCAGTTTAGGGCGGGGACATCCGGGGCATAGTAGAGGATAGCCAGAAAGATAAGCAGGGCAACGACTATCCAGAAATATTTATCTTTATAAAGTCTCGGCATTTACGTCCTCCACCTCCGCTCAGTAAACTGGTTGTTACTAAAGCCTTTTTGTCGAAGCGTAGACGCCTGCCAATTTGCCAAAATAATGCCTTTTCAAGCAACAATGTATTACTAATAGTGACTATTGTCAATAGGCTAAAGCGAGTTTTGTGATTTTAAGTTAGAATAGTTTGATTTAGAATACCGAGTGTAAGTTTAAAATACGGTTTTTATCACGTGACTCAACATCTTGTCAACATATCGTTTGACACGCCACAGCATCCGCCGGTAAATTACGCTGAAAAGACATCTGGAACTATAAATGACAGGAGGAGCATCGGTACCCAGCGGTAGAGGTCGATGCTCCCGGTTGGTAACTCCGGAACCGAGGGTCGTGGGTTCGAATCCCTCTAGGCGCGCTCCTAACTCACCCTCAAACCTCCCCAGCCAGAGGCAGCCACACCCGAAAGGTGCTCCCCTTATCGAGCTTACTCTCGACCTCTATCCTGCCGCCGTGCATCTCAGCGATGTGCTGAGCTATGGACAGGCCGAGACCACTGCTTCCCTCGGCGCGGGAACGGGCCTTGTCGACCCGGTAGAAGCGCTCGAAGATGTGGGGCAGGTCTGCCGCGGGGATACCGGAGCCGGTATCGGAGACGGAGACGACCACCATTTCTCCCTCCGAGCGGGCGGAGACAGATATCTTACCGCCGCTGGGGGTATACTTTATGGCATTATCCAGAAGGTTCATGAAGAGCACCCTCAGCCCCAGCCGGTCGCCCTTGACCACGAAATCGTCCATCTGAGCCAGCTCAAGCTCAAGCCCCTTGTTACGGCACAGCACCTCCAGGTCTGAGCTCAACTCTCCGAGGAGCTCGCCGAGGCTAACCGCCTCAAAGGACGGGGACCCTTTTTCGGAGTCAGCCCGCGCCAGGCTCAAGAGCTGGTCGATGATAAGGGACATGCGCGCCGCTTCCTGAGCAATCGTCTTCAGCGACTGCCGGTACTCAGCGACGGTCCTCTTCTTCTGCAGGGTAAGGGTGGACTCCGCCTCAATGACCGCCAGCGGCGTCCTCAGTTCGTGGGAGGCATCGCTGGTGAACTGTCTCTGGCGCTTGAACGCCTTCTCCAGGCGCGCAATCATATCATTAAGCGTTGACGCCAGTCTGCCCAGTTCGTCCCTGGTCTTAACCTCGATACGCTGGCTCAGGTCGCGCTCCTCTATGCCGCGCGCCTTCTGCGTTATCTCATCCACCGGCTTGAGGGCCCGTCTGACCAGGAAGACCCCGCCGCCCCCGGCCGCCGCCAGGGTCACGGGGACGGCAATCATCAGGGTGTGCAGCAGCCGGTCCAGGGCCTGTTTGATGCCCTCCGTGGGGCGGCCAATGACCAGCGCCGCCGACTCAATGTTGACCATCGGGGCAGGAGGACTAGGCATGTCGCCGGCTGCGGCCGGTACCATGATTGTCTCGGAGGGGGTAAAGGGGGTGGCAAAGACGCGCAGTTCCACGCCTTCGCTGGTCTCCACCGTGGCGAAGGTGCTCTGACCGGTAATAGCCTGCTCAACCATCTCGCTACTGACGGGAACAGATATATCCCGGGGAGCCAGGTACAGAAGCTGGTCTTCCGCGTAAAAATAGAAGTAGACCACTTCACCAAGCTCCTCTTGGAACTGCCCTTCGGCAACCGATCTCAGTGCCTCCCTGATATTCGAAATCTGCGTGGCGCGGAGTTCCAGGGAATCGTCGAGGCTCTGGTACAGCGTGTTCGAAAGGTAGTAATAGGCGCCGACGCTGAGTGACGCCAGGGCGATTCCCAGCACGGCCAGATACCAGAGGGTAAACTTAAACTTAATGCTGTGAATGAAACTCATGGCGCCCTCAGCCGGTAGCCGGCTCCCCTGACCGTCTGAATCATACTCTTATCCCCCCCGACATCAATCTTGCGCCTCAGCCGCCGAATGTAGACGTCTATCAGATTGGACAGGCTGTCAAAGTCGTAGTCCCAGGCATGTTCCTCAAGCATACGCCGGGTAACAACCACGTTGGGATGGCGCATCAGGTATTCCAGGATGACGTACTCCTTGGTGGTAAGCTCAACGACCCGCTCCCCCCGGCGCACCTCACGGGTCAGGGTATTCAAGGAGAGGTCGCCGACCCTAAGCTCCGGCGACCTTGTTACGCCGTTACGACGCAATAGCGCCCGAACCCTGGCTAGAAGCTCATTGAAGGCGAAGGGCTTCACCAGATAGTCATCGGCCCCGGCATCCAGGCCCTTGACCCGGTCCTCTACGGCATCCCTGGCGGTAAGCATCAGGATAGGGGTATTTACGCTTTTGGCGCGAAGCTCCCGGCAGACCTCGATACCGTCCTTCTTGGGCATCATAATGTCCAGGATGACGAGGTCGTAAGGGTTTATCTCGGCAAGATACTCGCTCTCCTCGCCGTCGTAGGCAACATCGACGGCATAGGCCTCTTCCATAAGGCCCCGCTTGACGATGCCGGTAAGCCTTCTATCGTCATCGGCGACCAGAATCCGCATGGTTAAACCTCCGAATGTAAGCTACAACGACATTTTAGCTATATTATAACAGACTAAGATGAATAGAATATGAAAAATCGTCCCGACTGTCTCTTGAATTTTAGCTCGGTTCATGTTAGGTTCATATTGTTATGCTAGGCTTAGATTTTAGATTATGATAATATGAAGGTATAATGAAATGAGGCGCGCAATGAAGATTTTACAGACGGCGATTACCGGCGTTTTGGCTGCCATGCTTATGGTCGCTATCCCGGCCAGCCCGGCCCTGGCTGCTTCCGAAGAAATCTTCGTCGACCCGGGCCAGGGTAAAATCGATGATTATGTCGAGGTCAGCGGCTACAATTTCGACGAGAGCGGAGAGGCGGTCGAGAGCTTCGTTTACGTGACGCTGTACTTCACCGGCGACGAAGCTGACCCGGGCGACGAAATCGACGACGAGGTTGAGAACTACGAAAAGGTGAAGTCCTCGGAGAGGGTAGACAAAGACGGTGAGTTCGCCGAGGTGCGTTTCCGGGTACCCTCGGTGCTCACCGACGGAGACGAAAACGTAGCCGTCAGCTGCGGTAGCTACTATATTTGTGTTACCTATTACGGCGAAACCGAGATAGTGGCGGTCGAGGAGTTTTCCGTCATCGGCGGCGAGATTAGTATAGACCCGGATGAGGGCACCGTGGGTACCGAGGTGGAGATTACGGGTACGGACTTCGCCGAAGACGAGGGGCTCACGGTTGAGCTCGATGGCGACGACATAGATATCGATTACGGCGATGAAGAAACCGATAGTGAAGGCGAGTTTGAGCTGTCCATTATTATCCCGGAGATTACCGCCGGCGAGCACACCATCACCGTCACCAGCGACCAGGGCTGCGAGGCCGAAGCCACCTTTACCGTTGAGCCGGAGACGACTGTCAGCCCGACCGAGGCGCCGCCTGGCGACACGATAACCATCAGCGGCACCGGCTTCGGGAGCCGGAAGGACGTGGACATCACCCTGTGTAACGTCGATTTCCCGGAGGTCGCGGTAACGGATAGCTACGGCATCTTCAGCATCAGCCTCGAGGTGCCCGACGTCATCGACGGCATCTACTACATCGACGCGGAGGATGAGTCCGGTAACGAGGCCACCGCGATTCAGTTTACCGTAGAGAAGGGCATCGCCCTCAGCGCCAGTCCGGCTACCAGCTCGGCGCAGCCGGGATATGTCGGCATGAACGTTACCGTTAGCGGCACCGCCTTCAAGCCCAACTCCCAGATAACCATCACCTACGCATCGACGCCCCAGACGGTGGCTACCACCACCAGCGACACCAGCGGCGACTTCACCGCCACCTTCGCCATACCGAAGAGCCCCGCAGGGAGCCATATCATCACCGCCAGCGACGGGACCGATTCTCTGGAGGTCACCTTCTACATGGAATCACAGGCCCCGGATACCCCGACGCTGCTGCTGCCCCTCATGGGGGAGAAGGCGGAGGCGCTCACCTCTTTCGACTGGGAGGACGTGAGCGACGAGAGCCTTCCCGTCACCTACACCCTGCAGGTGGCTACCAGCGACGACTTCAGCCTGAGCTCGATGGTACTGGTCAAGGAAGGGCTTATCTCATCCGGGTACACAGTCACTGAGGGTGAAAAGCTCGCCCCGCGCTCTAAGGAGGAGCCCTATTACTGGAGGGTAAGAGCGGTAGACAGCGCCTCTAACGAAAGCGCCTGGTCAGGGTTTAGGGAGTTTTACATCGGTTCTTCCTTCTTCCCCCCCTGGAGCGTCACCCTCTTCGGCTTTACCATCTCCGGCTGGGCCATCCTCTGGTGGGTTATCGGCTGCCTGATAGCCGGCCTCATAGGCTACTCGCTGGGCAAGCGGCAGTCATCGTAATACTAAACCCGATTCCACGCATCCACTCCACACTATCGTACTGAGGCCCGGGGCCTCAGTACGCACCCGCCCGGTATAGACCGGGGCCCCTTAGCGCTACCTTGCGGCCCTTTACCTTCCCGCTATTCACAAAACGTTAAGTTCTATTTCATCTCAGGTTTAGGCTGCCGTGCTACCATGATAATAATAAGAATACATGCCAGGCTCAGGCTTGAGAACACTACGGAGCCGGCAAAGATAAGGTAGCTAAGGAGGTCAGTATGAAACTAAAGAGCCTGCTTAAATACATCCTCTACCCGACCTACCGGCGCAACTACCAGATAGCCAACCACCTCCGCCGAGGCTATAGCGCTCAGGAAGCCCTGGCCAAGGTAAAGGTAATAGAAGCCTAACGAGCCGGGGCAAAGGAGATAAAGAAGTCATGAAGAAGACGAAGATAGCGGCTTTAGCCCTTTCCCTGATGCTGATTCTGCCGCTCATGCTGGGTAGCGGCTGTGGATGGCTACCCGCAACGGACGTTTCCCCATCGCCGGGCTCTTACCTTGACAGCAGCGGCATCGTCCCGGTCAGCGGCAACGGGGCCGGGCTACTTATGGCAAGCAGCCCCGAAACGTCTTACAGCACCGCCGATGTGGTCACCTACGTCATGCCTTCGGTGGTAGCTATCAACACCCAGGTCACCACGCGCGGCTTCGGCAACAGAGCCTTTACCCAGGAGGGAGCCGGTTCGGGATGGATAATCGATGAAGGCGGGGTTATCGTAACCAACAATCATGTGGTCAGCGGCGCCGAGAGTATCTCGGTAACACTGGATGACGGCAGAACCTTCTCGGTCGACATGAATACCCTGGCCACCGACCCGCTGACTGACCTGGCCGTTTTCGAAATCGACGCCGAAAACCTGCCCGCTGCTGACATCGGCGACTCTAGTGAACTAAGGGTCGGTGATGGGGTGATAGCCCTCGGTAATTCGCTCGGTCTGGGGATAAGTGCCACCAGCGGAATAGTCAGCGGCCTCGGGATTTCTCTCCCGGTATCCTCAGGACAAACCCTGGGCTACCTCATTCAGACCGATGCCGCCATTAACGCCGGTAACAGCGGCGGGCCGCTGGTAAACATGCAGGGAGAGGTTATCGGCATCAACAGCCTCAAGATTGCCTCGGCCGGCGTCGAGGGTATGGGCTACGCCATCAGCATTAACCAGGCGATACCGGTTATCGAGGAGCTGATTAGAAGCGACTAGCCGCCGGAAGTGCGGGTAAAAGAAAAAACCAAGATTTTAGGCAATGTTTAGTCCCGGTTCATGGAGCATTCATCTTGATGTGCTAAGTTTAAAACATATCAGGAATTCGAACGAAGGGAAGGGGGTGAAACTAGCGGAAAAGGACCATAATGAAACCACTTTCAATCGTCAACGTAAAGGAGGTGATATGAAAAGATTCAAAAAGAAGCCCCTGGTTATAACCCTGATAGCCATTGCCGCGGCGGTCGGGATTAGCGCCGGCGTCGTCCTCGCCCAGGACGAAGATAACCCCCAGCCCGAGGCCCAGCACGAGGCCCTGCTGGAGAAGGTCTGTGAAATCTACGAGGACAACACCGGTGTTGCCATCGAGCCGGAGGCGCTCCAGGATGCCCTTATCCAAGCTCGAGAGGAGATAGCGGC
>CAZXVG010000060.1:0-6945 GCA_964644205.1 uncultured Dehalococcoidales bacterium
AGAGGGGGACCGGGGTCTTGGTGATGTCGGCCCGCTCCTCGGTCTGGTAAAGGTGTTTGGGGCATCCCTTCTTCAGGTCCTCCAGGAAAAGGGGCAGGGTAATCTCCGCCTCGTTGCGTATCACGTGGTCTATCTCATCCAGATTGATTATCTTGTAGCCCGTGGTGAAGAGCGGCCCCCCGGCCACTACCTTGGTGTTGAGCTTCTTGCAGCGCTTGACGACCTCCGTGGTTGATTTCTGCTGCACCACCATGGCGCTGATAAAGACGTAATCGGCCCACTCTATATCCTTGTCCTTTAGCTTGCTTACGTTGAGGTCAACGAACTTCTTCTCCCAGTCGGTGGGAAGCAGGGCGGCTACGGTAATCGGGCCCAGGGGGGTATTGAGTGCCTGCTTGCGGCTCAGTTTCAGGGCATGCTTAAAGCTCCAGAAGGTATCTGGATACTGTGGATAGACTAAAAGTGCTTTCAATTTCTTCGGCTCCTCCGACTCTCGCTTTAAAGAATCGACCTATTCTATATGAATCCTCTCACTAAGTCAAATGTCTCTTACCGGCGTGGCGGAATAAGAACTGCCCGGTTTGTGAGCCTGGGACCTCGGAACGTCTGCGAAGTAGCCTCTTCTGGGGGGGTGCTGATTAACTTGCTCGGGTCGGTATCTTCTCACTGCTTTCCCGGCTTTTTGCTGCCTATCAGGGAGACCTCGACGTTTCTACCGCAGTGGGGGCAGGTTATGTTGATAACTATCGGCTGGTTCATGACGCGCTCGACAACGGCGCTGACTATTGAGTCGATATTATCCAGGCGCTGGTCCATCATGTCGAGGCGGCGCTTGATGTCTTCGGTATCCAGTTTCGGTTTACTCAGTGTCGGGTTATTCTTTTCCGCCAAAAGGCTTTCCCTCGGTAGTTTTAGCTAGCCTAATTATAGGCAACGGGCGGCGCGGTGTCAAAGTCTGCGGCGAAATTACCCTCTCAGCCGCCCGTGGTAGTGTTGACAGCGGCGCTAGAGGGGTTATAATAGGCTTATCCGGGCTTTGTAATCTGGCCATAGGTAGTCCCTAAGTGAGATAATTATAATATGGTGAGCTTATGGAGGTGAGTTAAGTGGCAGCAAAGGCTTTTATTCTCATTGAAACGGCGGTGGGTAAGAATAAGGAGGTGGTGTCTCTGCTAGGTAAGCTGGAGGGGGTGAATTCGGTTGATACTGTGACCGGACCCTATGATATTATTGCCGTGGTTGAAGGGGAAAGTCTTAACGAAATCGGCGACCTGATTACCGGTAAGATTCACCCGATTTCGGGTATCAACCGGACGGTAACCTGCCTGGCGATAAAGGTCGCTTGAATCAAGTCTCACCTCTAAGCTTCGGACGCTTGCGGCCGGTCTCCGGTCTGTGTAATAGGAAGTATCTGTTTTGAAGGTCGTTATCGCCCCTCAGGGTTTTAAGGGGAACCTCAGCGCGCTTCAGGTGTCTCGGGCTATCGACCAGGGGATTAGGCGCGCCCTTCCTAGCGTGGTGACCAGCCTGGTGCCCATGGCCGATGGTGGGGAGGGGACGGCCCGGGCTCTGGTTGATGCCCTGGGCGGGAGTCTGGTGCCGGCGGCGGTAACCGGCCCCATGGGGGAGAGGGTAACCGCCCACTGGGGGTTTTTAGCCGACGGCGTTACCGCCGTTATCGAGATGGCACTAGCCTCCGGTCTCGGCCTGGTGCCCCCGGAGAAGCGCGACCCTGAGCTAGCGACCACCTACGGCACCGGGGAGCTGGTTCGTCACGCCCTGGAAAGGGGCTGCCGTCGGTTCATTATCGGCGTCGGGGATAGCGCCACCAACGACGGCGGTGCCGGTATGGCTCAGGCCCTGGGGGCCAGGTTACTTGATGCCGATGGGGAAGAGATTGCTTTCGGCGGCGCAGCGCTGGAGGGGCTGGCGCGCATTGATGTTACCGGCCTCGACCCCCGCCTGGCTGATTGCGATATCCTCCTTGCCTGCGATGTGGATAACCCCCTGTGCGGGCCTGAAGGCGCTTCCTGTGTCTACGGGCCGCAGAAGGGGGCGAGCCGGGAGATGGTCGCCCGGCTCGATAGCGCCCTGGCGCACTATGCCGATGTTATTAAGAGAGACCTCGGCATCGATATCCGGGATGTTCCCGGGGCCGGGGCGGCCGGCGGTCTGGGGGCGGGGCTGATGGTCTTCCTCAAGGCCAGGATGCAGCCGGGGGTGGAGGTTATCATCCGGGCGACCGGTCTGGTTGAGCACCTGAAAGATGCCGGTCTGGTCTTTACCGGCGAGGGTAGAATCGATAGCCAGACGGCCTGCGGTAAGACGGCGGTCGGGGTTGCCCGCCGGGCCAAGGAGCTGGGCCTGCCGGTTATCGCCATCGCCGCCGAGATTGGCGCCGGCTACCAGATAGTGTATGAGTATGGTATCGACACCGTTTTCAGCATTGCCCCCGGCCCGATTAGCCTTGGTCGGTCGCAGAAAGAGGCCTCGGCCTTAACCAGCGATGTCGCCGAGCGTGCCATGCGGCTTTTTCTGTGCCGGTAGCCGGAAGGGGCCGGGGAGATATAAAGCGGGGTAAAGAGTGATGTCTATTAAACTGCCGCAGCTTGCCTGGTACGGGGCTACCGAGTGCGAGCTACCCCTGCCCGACGGGTGGCCGGCGAAGCTCTACCACTTTGCCGGCGCCGATAAGCCGGCCATGAAGCCTGAGGAGATAAGGGCTGCTATCGCTAGCCCTGTCGGCTCGCCGCCCATAAGGGAGCTTGCCCGGGGCAAAAAAGAGGTGGTCATCATCTTCGATGATTTGACCCGGGTTACCCGGACCTACAATCTGGTCCCCTTCGTTCTGGAGGAGCTGGCCGGGGCCGGCGTCCCCGACAGCAGCATCCAGTTCATCTGTGCCAACGGGGCGCATACCGCCTGGGACATGGCCTGGATGGAGAAGAAGCTGGGTCGGGAGGTCATGTCCCGCTTCCCGGTCTATAACCACAATCCCTTTAATAAATGCACCTATGCCGGGACGACCAGCTACGGGACGGAGGTCTATGCCAACGGCGAGGTGATGAGGTGCGACCTCAAGATTGCCCTTGGCTCGGTGGTTCCCCATCCCAATACCGGCTTCGGCGGCGGCGGTAAGATTATCCTGCCCGGCATCTGCTCCATGGAGACTATCGAGCACTTTCATCGTCAGGAGCTTGAGTACCGGGAGAGATACCCCGATAGGCAGCTTACCGGGATGGGGGTCTTCGATGATAACCCGCTGCGGCTTAATATCGAAGAGGCCTCAGCCCTGGTCGGCCTCGACATCAAGATAGACTGCCTGCTCAATATGTGGGGTGAGGCGGTGGCCGTCTATGCCGGCGCCTTGGGGTCGGCATACCAGGCTGCCGTGGGCGCTGCCCGGTCTCACTATGCTACCCCCCGGCCGGGAGACGAGGACATCATCGTTGCCAATACCTACGCCAAGGCCAACGAGTCAATCATGCTCGGTCTGAACACCGCCTTCAAGGTGGCCCGCCCTCAGGGTAGCGACGTCGTCCTGATTGCTAACGCCCCCGACGGCCAGGTTACCCATTACCTGCTGGGTACCTTCGGCAGGGAGACCCGGGGCGATATCTCCCTGGTGGCCAGGATTCCCCGCCATGTTAATCACGTGCTCGTTTACTCGGAATACCCCGACCTTGCCGGCCGGGCCTATATCGAGAGGTCGGATAAGGTCTTGTTTATGGACGACTGGGCTGGCGTGGTGCGGGCTCTGGAGGGGTTTCACCCGGACGGGGCCAGGGTAGCCGTGCTGCCCAGCGCCGATATTCAATACTGCCCCTAAGGGGCGGCTTGGCGGATTGGGATGATGCCGGAAGCACTGTTCAGCGAGTTTTTAGCTAGCGGCGATACGCTCCGGGTCTACGGCCGGGGCCGGCGGCTCATCTTCGCCTCGACCGAGACCGGGATACGGTCGCTGCTTGACTACGCCCGCCGCTCCGCCCCCTACGAGGGGGGGGTCACCGTCTTCGACCGGGTGGTGGGTAATGCCGCCGGCCTGCTTTTAAGTAAGGTTTCCTGCCGTGAGGTCTACAGCCCTCTTGGCAGCCGGCTGGCCGGGGAGACGCTGCGTCGCTTCGGGATTAGCTATCACTTCACGGAGACCGTGCCCCGTATCCAGAACCGTAGCCAGGACGATATGTGCCCCATGGAGAAGCTGTCACTGGGGAAAGAACCGGAGGAGTTCTATCGGGCGGCGTGTCTCTCTCTGGGGCTAGGCGATGAGCTCTAGCCGGCTGATTACTTCGTCGATGGTCTCTTGGGCCGTGGAGGCCCCGGAGGCTATCCCGATGTGCTCCTTACCCTGGAACCAGGAATCTTGAATCTCCGCGGCGGTCTCGATGAGGCGGGTCTCGGTGACCCCGGAGCATAGCTGGACGAGGCGCCCGGTGTTGGCGCTGCTTCGCCCGCCGATAACCAGCATCAGCTCTACCCGGCCCGCCAGCTTGAGGGCACCTGCCTGCCGCTCTCTGATGTCGTGGCAGATGGTATCCACGATGCGTAGCTCCGAGTCCTTGCCCAGGGCATGCTCGATAACCCCCCTGACGAACTCGCTGAAGTGGGCCGGCACCTGGGTCGTCTGGGAGAGAATCCCCAGGCGGCGCGGTAGCGGCTCGGCGCCGGCGGCCGCCCTTTCGTCCAGGGTAGCCAGGCTGTTACTGCCGGCCCAGCCCAGAACCCCCTCGACCTCCGGGTGTTTGGTGTCCCCGTAGACGATGACGAAGAAGCCGGCCTTGGCCAGCCTGCGTGCCGCAATCTGGGCCCGGTGCACGAAGGGGCAGGTGGTGTCGATGATGTCTACGCGGCGCGCCCTGAGCTCCTGCTCGGTCCGGGGGCTCAGGCCGTGGGCGCTGGTTACCACCAGGTTCCCCTTTACCTCGTCTACGCTGGCGGCAATGCTGACCCCGATGCCTTCCAGCCGGTCGAGCACCGGCTGGTTATGCACGATGGCCCCCAGTGTTTCCAGCCTTCCGTGCTTACGGGCCGCCCTCTCTACGATGTCGAGGGCTCTTCTCACCCCGGAGCAGAAGCCGATGGTCTTGGTCTTTTCAATCCTTAGGGGCATCCGTCTCCACCCTACGGGCGTAGTGTCCCTGGTATTCCGGCGGCAGGAGCGCCGCGATGTGCTCCATTACGAGGTCGGCCATCTGGCGCAGCCTTTCCTTGCTTACCTTGCCTTCCTGGGCCGGAAGATAGAAGGGACGGCCGAAATTGATACGGACGGTGAGCTGGTGGCGGTGGAAAATCCACCACAGCGGGCCCTTGGTCACGTTTTCCAGGCCGGTAATGCCGACGGGGATAATGGGGGCATTGTTTTCCAGGGCGATAAGCGCCGTGCCGGGGAAGGCCGGTTGCAGCCGGGCGTTTTTGCTCCTTGTCCCCTCGGGGAACATGAATAGAGCCATCCCGCTACCAAGGATTTCATTTGCCTTATCCAGCGCCTTACGGTCCATGATGCCCCGGCGCACCGGAAAGGCGCCGAAGGCCTGCACCAGGAGGCTGATGGGCCGGTGGCGAAACAGCTCTTCTTTAGCCATGTACATCATGCGGCGGTTTACGTTGACGGCAATGAAATACTGGTCGGCCATGCCTAAATGGTTGGCGGCCACAATCAGGGGGCCGTTCTCGGGTACGTTGTCCCTTCCCCTGACCTCGCGGCGGGTCAGCAGGAAGATAAGTGCTCGGCAAAACAGGTGTATCAGCCGCCTGGCTACTTTTTGCGCCCGGGTCTGCTCGATTGGGGTCATAGACTCTGATTCCGTAACCGGTTGCGGTCTCGCTTAGAATTATAACTCAGCACCAAAACGAAGACAATAAAACGGGGAGCCGGGCGGCCTGCCGCGCCGCGCTCAGGATAGCCCCATCTCCCCGGCGGCTTCCCCGAGGGCCAGCGCGTAAGCGGTGAAGGTTCCGGCGTCGAAGAGCACGAAAATCACCTCTTTGATGGAGGCCTTCTCCTGGTTGAGAAAGGCGATGACGGTGCTGGTGGCCACCCTGGCGGCCTCGTCTACCGGGTAGCCGTAGACGCCGGTGCTTATCGAGGGGAAGGCGATGCTTCGCAGGTTGTTCCCGGCGGCCAGCTTCAGGCTTTCCCGGTAGGCACTGGCCAGGAGCTCCGCTTCTCCCCGGCTCCCGCCGCGCCAGATAGGGCCCACGGTGTGAATCACGTGCTTTGCCTTGAGGTTGCCCCCGGTGGTGATGACCGCCTGGCCGGTGGGGAGCCTCCCCTGACGGGCCACAATCTGCTTACACTCAGCGAGGATAGCGGGGCCACCGGCCCGGTGGATGGCGCCGTCCACCCCGCCCCCGCCCATGAGGCTGGAATTGGCGGCGTTTACGATGGCGTCGCTATCTTGGCGGGTAATGTCCCCCTGAATGAGGCGCAGTCTGGACTGGTTAACGGTGACCTCATCGGCCTTGCTCTCCATAACCTCACCCCCGGTCGCTTCAGTAGATTATCCTTAGACAGCTTGAATTATATAGCTAGAAAAGGCTCTTGACAAACACTATATCTTGTGTTAGTGTAGCCTTGCTATACAATATAGTGTGGAGTTCAGGCGTGAAGTGTCCCTATTGCGGCTATGCTGATTCCAAGGTGATTGATTCCCGTGACGTCAACGAGGGTATCCGCCGCCGGCGCCAGTGTCTCGGCTGCCGGGCGCGCTTCACCACCTACGAAAGGCTGCAGCCGGCCGGTCTCTTCGTCATCAAGAAGGACCGACGGCGTGAGGAGTTCAGCCAGGAGAAGCTGCTTTCCGGCATTCACCGGGCCTGTGAGAAGCGCCCCCTGCCCACCGGTGCCGTTGACAAGCTGGCGGTGGATATCGAGGCCCAGCTCTATCAGTCGGGCAGGTCGGAGGTGGCCAGCAGCGTCATCGGGGATATGGTGATGGCGGGGCT
>CAZXVG010000061.1:0-6925 GCA_964644205.1 uncultured Dehalococcoidales bacterium
ATAGATAGGATATCCCGTGGGGTATCCACCATCAGCTTCATCCCGGCAGACCATGATGATATCATCATCCAGGGCACTGCATTTCCATAAGCACCATCCCTGTTTATCTAGGAGCTCACTGGTACGTCGCGCAACATCCTCAGCCTGAGCTAAAGCCTCAAGGCTTGCCAGTTCCTTCTCCCAGGAAGAGGCATCCATGCCCTGCTCTCTGGCGAGCTCAATAGCTTTCTTGCCCCGTTCTATTCTCGATCTCATGTCATCCATGCGACTTACTCTCGATATCCCTCAAGAACTCATCCCAGGGGTCTTCACTTCGGACCGATTGGTCACCACCAACAGAAAGGGGGGAAGTATTACCATCGGTAAGAGGTGTTATCGCGTTACAGACCTCGTTTTTGAAGCTGAAATCGGTAACATAGGGGGTGTTACCGTCTGTTACCGCGTTACCGTCCGTTTCACTGAGAACGGGTAGTCCCTCAACATCCGGCATCGGCTCACCAATGGCAAAATCCGCTGGATACCCTTTCCTCAGCTCGCGATTAATGATCCAGCCTTCCTTAACCGCCTTCTTTGATCTCCGTAAGGCGGCCATCTTACTGATGTTTAAGTACTCGCCGAGCCTGGTACCGGTTACTCGACTGCCCTCAGTTCTTTCAGAGTCGAGTACCCTTACCGCATCAACTAACTGCCGGATCCGGCTCGCAGCACCGGAGGTTGAATAGACATACATTTCGTTTACCAGCTCCCTGACCGTCTCGTAGTCTTCGGGTAGAGCTATCAGGTAACCTTCATTATCGACACACCTTTTGTGGTGGCGGATTATGGTTACCGCCTTGACCAGTGAGATAAGCCGGGCAAAGTCTCTCAGGATTCGCGGTGCTGAGGCTGACTTACCAATCGCTACCGCTAGCTCGCGGGCAAAGGGTATCCTTACCTGCCATGGCACCCTAAGCTGAAGGTATGACTGAAACGCCATCAGGCCGCTGTCGAAGGATTGCGGACCTTCCGTCTCAAGTACTGCCTGCACGTTAAGTGCCGCGCTAATCTGCTCTTTGGAATCTCCCAGTTCCAGGGTAAAGAGCCGGGTCATCAGCTGATACCCCAGCGACCTCGTGCTGGTGGTTATCAGAACGGTAGGGCCCGGCTTACTTACCTTTCGCACCTTATAGTCACCGGTAACCGCATCCCGTACGGTTACCTCATAGTGGAGATAGTGGTCCTGCAACAGATTACGGATGGCACTGGCGGCCGGGTTATCCTCACCGGCGGGCAGACTATCGGCCTCTCCGAACACCAGTAATCTATGCTCCAGATCGGCATCATCGTAGATAATGGTGCGAGGTGAGCCGGCATCAACGGTATGATGAGCCTCAGCAGGCAAGAGCTTCTTTACTGTCGATAGTGTGTACGACTTACCGCTTGAGCTCGGACCGCTCAGCAGCAGATGTACCGGCATGGCGCCATCCCTCATGGCCAGTAACCGTGAGGTAGCCGAGAGGTAGGTGATTACCGCCGGCTTTAAGTCCCCACCATAGCCCAGACTCAGTATGGCACGCTTTACCAGCTCAAGCGGGTCATCAGCCTCAATTGCCACTCTCGCCTCACGGTAAGCCTCTGTCATCTGCTTACTGTCACGGTGCTTCTTTAGCAAATGACCCGGCTCCGCCTTAGCCTTTAGCTCATCTAACAGAGCTGTAATATCGTATCCCTGAATATGGGCTTCGCTAAAGTCCTTCGTTCCCTCAGGAGCTCTGATGAAACGTAAGCCCGGTGCGCTCTTCAACACCCTCAGTACGAAATCCTCGGCGTCAGGCTCCTGCCACAGATATACCTCTAGATCCTCAAGATAATCTCCCCAGGCCTGAGGCCAGATCCCTTTGCCCGGTGCTCCCAGTGTCGGTATCCCGTTAAACCAGCACGTCCAGCAGTCCGATTCACCCTCAACTATCAGTACCCAGCCGGCTTTTCTAATATGTTCTAGACGATTCAAGCCGTAGGGTATGGGATGGTCTCCCTTCCGCCATTTGAAACGGGTATCACCGGTTAGGGTCAGACGGAAACGAACCGCGGCTTCGTCACCGTCTTCGTTATGATAGGGTATTCTTACCGCGGGCTGGCCGCGGTATTTGAAATCACTTATCCCGAGGGATTTCAGGAATTCCACCGGCAGCTTCTTGGCCTCTGCCAGCCCGCTAACGGTAACACCGGTAACACCCGGTAACGCAGGGGGTGTTACCGCATTTTGCCCTGTTTTTGAGGCTAAATCACCCCGTTTTTGGGGCTCTGTAACGCGGTAACACCCTTTACCGATGGTAATATCTCCCCTCCCGTTATCGGAATAACTCAGGGAGTCATAGCCCAGAGCCTTACAGATATCTTCGTAACTGTGCCTACCTCCCTGGCAGGTAACCAGCGCCTTGTCATCAGCGTCTTTTAGAGTAAGATGTCCATCCGGAGTCTTATGACCGGGTGCAGGACACGGAGCAATCCAGATTTCACCCTGCTTACGGGCACCGGGGAGCTTGGAGAGGATATCAGTAATGTTACGAGGCCTGGTCATGACTTACCCCCGTTATCATCAGAGTTTTGTTGCCCGGCATCTTCCAGCATCCGTCTTAAGGCGGGTAGGGAGACCACCAGCCGTCTCGCGCCACATCGGATCACCGGCAGCTGTCCTAGCCTGGCCATCTCATACGCCGTAGCCCGGGATACCCCCAGCATCTTACCGGCGGTAGGAATATCGATGCATAATGGCTCAACCTGACTATTGTCGTTTGTTCGCATCCTCGGGTTCCTTTTTCGTCTCTACCGGAATTACGATCAACCGGTCTCGCTTTACTCTAATCTCAACCTGAGACGGTTTGTTATGGCTAAGAAGCCAGTCCTTAGGCACAAGTAGCGAGTAACTGTAATCGCCAATCTTATAGAGTTTCTTAATCAACTTCATTTTTCCCTTGACAATAGTGTCGTTGTATGATACGCTATGTTCGTATGTAATGACAATATATTGTCGCTATAGTCATATATTTCCCTATCATATATCAAAGTGTTTGTCAAGGGGGCAGCGACATAAGGAGGCGAACAATGCGACGGTTTCCCATTGAGGTTAAGGTATTTGTTATCGAAAAGCGCCGTGACGGTAAGGAGTGGAGTGAGATTAAACGAGGCATCCGGGAAACGTTTAACATGGAGCCGCCAACCGTAAGGGCCATGCAGCGCTGGGATAAGGAGCTAGACCGAGCCGCTCTTAGCCGGGCTCTTAAAGACAAGGCCAAGAAAGATGCCCAGGCTGCCAAAGAGCAAACGGTGACCATGCTGGCGCAAGACCTGCTCCCTACCCTGTGGAAGGCGGTCGATGCTGGTGAGGACATCGAGTACTCCGGATGGAACTGGTTTTTCCGCCTGATAGAGACCAGCCTGGGGACTCAGAAGTTCCAGCGCTTCATTGGCCGGTATTTGGAAGATCGCAAAGGACAACCGGAGATCGCGCCAGCCCAAGCAGAGTGGACGCCAGAACCTCTAGTCAGTAAGGAACTTGAATAAAGGAACGGGCAATGAGAGGGCATATAGTCAAGAGGTACAAGGACAGCTACACAGTAGTCCTGAACCTGGGCCGCGACCCAGTCACCGGCAAGCGAAAACAGCAGTGGGTCACTGTAAAGGGTACCAAGAAAGACGCCGAAAAGAAGCTAGCTGAGCTCTTGCACCAGCTTGACACTGGAACATTTATTAAGCCAGGTAAGACTACGCTGGCAGATTTCCTTAGACGGTGGTTGAAAGATTATGCCCAGGCCAATCTTGCTCCCAGGACGGTTGAAGGCTATGAAACCATCTTCCGTCAGCATCTTATACCCAAGCTAGGGAGATTACCACTTACACAGCTTAAGCCGCAACATCTGCAGAAGTATTATTCGGAGATGTTAAACATCGGGCGCTGTGATAATTCAGGTGGCTTGAGTGCTCAGACGGTAAGACACCATCATACAGTCTTACACAAAGCCCTACAAACTGCAGTAGAGTGGGGACTATTATCAAAGAATGTCGCCGATGCTGTCAAAGCTCCTCATGTTCAACACCAAGAGATGCGTACATGGGATACTGATGATGTTAGCTGTTTTCTTGAGTCAGCCAAAAAGACTTCTTATTACACCATTTTCTACCTTGCCCTTTTTACTGGCCTTCGGCGGTCTGAATTGCTGGCTCTGCGCTGGCAAGATGTTGACTTTATCTTTAGTCAAATTTACGTAAACCGATCACTTCACCAACTGAAAGATGGTAGCTACATATTCACACAGCCTAAGTCAGCAAAGAGTCGGCGTACAATAGCTATGTCACCTTCAGCCATTCTTATACTTAAAGAGTATAGGGATCATCAGATGCTAGAGAGAGCTATCCTGGGGATACCACTAAAAGATGACGACCTAGTTTTCAGCACCCCAGAGGGCAGGCCCCTGCGCCCCAATACGATTACGAGAGCTTGGACCGTTCTAGCCGCACGTTGTGGTCTTAAGATTATACGCTTCCATGATGCAAGGCACACTCACGCCTCCATAATGTTGAAGCAAGGAATACATCCTAAGATTGTCCAAGAACGCCTTGGCCATTCCAGTATAGCGGTTACTTTGGATACTTACTCACACGTAACCCCAGGTCTTCAAGAAGCAGCGGCCAAGCGCTTTGACGAGGCATTTAGCACCAAGTATAATAAACTTACTGATGAGTTGGTGCGTTAGCTATCGGTTAGCTACATCGAGTTATGTATACTTGTCAAAGGCCTTGTCCTAAGCATAATTAGCTACAAACTAGTCAGTTGGAGGGGTGTCCGAGTGGTCTATGGTGACGGTCTTGAAAACCGTTGTTGGCGCAAGCCAACCGTGGGTTCGAATCCCACCCCCTCCGCCATCAGTGTTCCGCCAGGGTCACCTCGTTGAGGCTGGGTATCCCCATAGGATTCAGCTCGTAGCCGCTGACGTAGGGCTTGACCAGAAGGTAGTTCTGCCCGAACCACAGCGGCAGGCAGGCGGCCTCGCTGACCAGTATCTGCTCCGCCTGCTGATACAGCTCCAGGCTCGCTTCGCTGTCCAGCTCCACGTTCGCCCTGTCCAGCAGGGCGTCGACCTCGGGGTTGGAATAGCCCCCGTAGTTATTCTCGCCACCGCTGTGGAAGAGGATATCCAGAAAGTCCTGGGGGTGGGGGTAATCGGCAATCCACCCCGAAAAGTACATCTCGTCCAGCTCCTCGTCGAGGTGGTAGAGGAAGCGCTCCGGCTCAAGCTGTCTCACGGCTACTTCCACGCCCAGGTTCTCCCGCCACTCGTAGATGATGGCCTCAAGGTCGCCGGAGATGAACCCGCCCCGGCCGGAATCGGTAATGGTTATCGGCGGCAGGTTAGAGACGTCGCCGTACTTCGAGTTAGCGATTAGCTCCCGGGCAAGCTCGATATCATACTCCAGACCCGCCAGGCCCTGGTTATAGCCGGGCATACCCGGAGGCAGAATGCCCGACGCCGGCTGTACCATGTCCCGGTAGACCAGAGAGACTATCTTGTCCTTGTTGACGGCATGGCAGAAGGCGCGCCGGATATTCTCGTCATCAAAGGGGGGCTTGGTGGTGTTAAAGCCGAGATAGTAAAAGCTGAGCTCGGGGTAGACCCTCAAGTCCTGGTAGAAGGGGCCGCGCTCATCGGTAATCCGGTCGATATAGGGAACGGAGACGCTGCTAACGTCAATCTCCCCCACTTCGTAAAGGTTCATGGGCACGCCGGCGTACAGGTGAAAGACCGCCTCATCCACCTGGGCCACCTGGCCGTAGTAGAGCTCGTTCTTCTCCAGAGCGAGCCGGGCCTGCTCCTGCCACTCCGCAAGCTTGAAGGGGCCGGTGCCGTTGGGACTGCGCCACCACTCCCCACCGGAAGCGACGTTATCCCGGTCAACGACGAAGGAGGTGGGGTAGCTCATCTTGGCCAGGAAGTAGGACTTGGGGGCGTCTATGGTTACCTCCAGGGTGTAATCGTTAATCACCCTGACCCCGCTAATCTCCTCCACCTGCCCCGCCAGCACCTCCGCCACCCCGACGATATCCCCCAGATAATCGGCGGCCGTATGGGAGTTGGTAGCCGGGTCGCAGGCTCTCTCCCAGGAATACTTGAAGTCCCCGGCCTTGACCTCACGGCCGTTGTGGAACCTGACGCCTTCGCGGAGATAGAAGGTATAGGTCATGCCGCCTTCACTGACATCCCACCGCTCGGCGATATCCCCCACCGGCTCCAGGTTATCGTCCAGCCTGACCAGGCCGCTGAATATCTGCACGATGTACTCGTGAGAGAGGGCTTCACCGGAAACCGCCGGGTCCAGGGTGTGGGGGTCGGTGCCGTAGAGATTGAGCACCACCACATCTTCAGTGACAGCGGCCGGGGAAGAAGGGGAAGACGGCGAAGGCAGGGAGACAACTCCTGGTGAAGAGAAAGCCAGCAGGCTGAAAGCTAACAAATACCAATAGACTACTGCGGCTAGAATAACATTTACCAGGTTTTTCATTGCTTAAACAAATCCTTAATTATCATTCATCTAATTTAATTACCCCACCCCCGCCAGCACCGGCCCCGGCTCACTCCGGGTAAGGGGCTGGGGGGTAACCCACTCCCGCCACAGTTCGTCCAACCCGTCCACATCGAAGCCGTAGACCTTCTCCAGGGCGCCGTCACAGGTAGCCCCGGCCCGGAAGGTGTTAAGCAGCTCGAACATCTTGTCCTGCCCGTAGCTGGTAATCAGGAACTCCACCAGGCTGTAGCTCTGGGCGTAGGAGAGGGCCGCCTCGCCGGCGTAAGCCGAGAATGGGGAGCAAATGCTCTGCACCGAGATAAAGCTACCATCGGCGATGGCCCCGTTGAGATAATTAACGAAGGTCGCATTTAGGGGCCCTTCG
>CAZXVG010000062.1:0-6824 GCA_964644205.1 uncultured Dehalococcoidales bacterium
TTCATTATCTGCCATCTCCGCCTCCTCTCTTAAACTATCTTTAACTCACCTCTCCCCATTCTGCCTTATCTTAATTCCCAATACAATCACCCAAAAGGGTAATTTGGGTGCTCAGTTACTCCCTCGATAGTAACAGGGCAGCAGGGCAACCGCTATCTATTGCAGGTAAGCAACCGGTAAGGAGAATTGACAGCCTTTCCGAGCTGTGTTTATACTAACAGCGTTCGGGGCTTGCCGAACCGCTCCAGGAGAGCGGAGATAGTAAGCGGGCCAAGGAGTGAGCCAAGATGGGAAGTAAAGAAGCCAGGGAAGAAGCGGCGGAGGCGAAGAAGGCCAAGGAGACCAAGGCTAAAGAGAAAGCCAGGAAGGAAGACAAGGCTAGAGATAAGGAAACGAACGCCGAGTTATTCAAGGGGCTGGTGACCTTAAGCATCATGCCGCCGGTGGACTTAGACCAGCTCAAGAGGCTAGAGGAAGCCCTGCACGAGTCCCCCGATTTACGCCTGGTAGTGATTAGCGGTTCCGTAGCTAACGGAAACGAGATGGTGGTATCCGCCGATGACGCTGTCCCCCTGGTGGACATACTGATGACCATGCCCCCGGTAGCCCAGGTGAACAAGAAGGGGAAAACCCTTCAGATTACCATGAAACCAGAATAGCCGCCCCACCAGGCTACTCGACGGCTTTGCGGCGCGCCCGCAGGATAAAGACAGCGGCCACCGCCACCCCGGCACCTATCCCCAGATACTTCACCCAGCCGGGTATCGTTGTCTTTTGAGGAGAGCCAACGCTGAACGACCTGGTCATCGTCCAGTCGCTCTCGGTAGAGGTGCCGTCCACCGCCTTCACCCTCCAGTAATAGAAGCCGCCCTCCTTATTCGACGCCAGTGCCTCTTCACCGGTCAGGGTATACTCCGGCTGGCTAATCCCCGACCTCTCCAAGACCAGGGAGGAAAACTCGCTGTCGGTTGCTATCTGGAGAAGGTAGCTTATGCCGCTGGGGTCGCTAACCCCTTCCCAGGCAAAGTGGGTCTCGGGTGCGGTGGTGGCGCCAAGGCCGGGCTGCTCGGCTACCGGCGGCGCCGGCCTTTCCGACTCCATGGTAAAGACAATGCTGGCGCGGTTAGTGCCGTCGCTGGCGACTACGGCGTGGCTCCCCGGGGCGCTGGGCGGCACCGTGAAGCTCGCCGAGAAGTTCCGGCTATCACTGGCTTCGGCGGTGGCCACCGTGAGCTCCTCACCACCGTCATAGGTAACGGTAATAGAGGCGTCAGCCACAAACCAGATGCCGCTTATGGTAAGCTCCATACCGACGTGTCCCGGCTCGTCCAGGCTGGTCTCCGGCAGCAGACTGACGCGGCACGGGATGGGCAGGACATAGAACTCGGCTTCGGCGAAGTGATTGCTTTCATCATAGACCCTGACCATAGCGGTCGCGCCGTCGGCGTAGGCGGGGTGGGGCGGCACCACGAAGCTACCACCCAGACTGCCCAAGCCATTGGTATGCATACCAGCCGGAATCGTGGACAGGGTATCGCCATCAACAACCAGGGTAATATTCTCCTGGGCCGCAAAGCCGGTACCCTTGAGCTCCATCATACCGTCCACATCCTGAGACGATGGGCTCAGGGTTATCTCCGGCTCCACGCTGAACTCGGCCTCGGGGCGGTTACCCGCCTCGTCAATCGCGGTCACGGTGTAGCTCCCGAAGGGTAACTCAGGGACGGCGATGGTGCAGGTGAACTCGCCATCGGCGTTAGTTATCTCGTCGCCGCCGGTTATCTCCACCGTCTCCTCGTCAAACCCGATGGTGTACCTGATGCTAATGCGCTGCTCAGGGCGAAGCCCCTGGCCGCTGACGGTGACCTCGGAACCCACCGTGCCTGCTTCAGGGTCAACCTCAATCTCGCCATGCGGAATATCAAGCGCCGCCTTGGCAACTATCTCATCACTGCCGCGGTAGGTAGCATAAACATAGTACTCACCGCCGTGCACCCGCCACTCATCATCACCATCGCTGAGCTCCTCTGGAACGATAAAAGCGGTCCTGAATTCGCCGGGGAATATCGACGATTCCTCCCCACTCTTAACGTTTCTCTCCAAGAGCTTATAATGGGTAACCTGGGTACCAATAAGACTCCCGATACCGGCCTCATCGCTGGAGAAGTAGAGATAGATGTAGCTCGCGGCTTCAAAACCCAAGCCGTCTGTGGAAACCTCTTCCCCGATTTTGGCCTCTTGGTGACTCAGGGTAAGTACGGCACCACTGGCAGCCCGGGCCGGCACCGCCGCTAAAGCCATAATCAAAAGAACCAGGCCGCTCATAACCAATAGAGAGCGCCCGGGACACTTCCTCAGCTTAGCCATCATCAGTCTGAAAAGTACCTGCCTTTTCCACGTATCGTTAGCCCACGAACTCCTGTGATAATAAAGGATAAAGCGATAGCCGTCAATGCTATCATCTGCCCGGAGGTCACCCGGTAGCTACCAGGTCGGGATGAATCAGGGCTATCCCAGCCGCTCACCCTTCTTGAGGCCGGCCCTTCGGGCGAAGTCGGCGGCGCTTACCTTCTCGGAGCCGGAGGGCCTCACCTCTCGCACCACGATGCTTCCGTCCAGGCAGGCGACCGCGAAGCCCTCGCCGCCGACCAAGGTAACCTCACCGGGGGCCGCCGCCGGTGGCGAGCCTGCCAGGCCGGAGTCGAGGACTTTCAGCTTCTCTCCCCGATAGCTAGTGGTGGCACCCGGTCTGGGGTTGGTGCCCCGAATCAGGTTATAGACCTCGTTTGCCGGCCGGGCCCAGTCGATGACGGCGTGCCGTTCCCGACACAGCGGCTCGTAGGTGGCGCGGCCTTCGTCCTGGGGGATGCGGGGGGCCCGTCCTTCTCCAACCAGCCTTATCGCCTCCACCAGGGCGTCCACCCCCATGGGGTACAGCCGGTCGAAGAAGAGGGAGCCTACCGTGTCATCGGGCAGGATAGCCACCTCCCTCTGCAGCAGTATCGGCCCGCTGTCGATACCGGCATCGGGCCAGATGATACTCAGGCCAGTCTTAGCTTCGCCCTGGATTATGGCCCAGTTCATGGCGCTACCGCCACGGTGCCGGGGCAGCAGCGAGGGGTGGTACATGATGGTCCCCCTCCGGGGGCAGTTGAGGGTGGCCACAGGGACTATGTCCTGGACGAAGGCAAGCACGCCCAGCTGCGGCTGATAAGAGGCCATATCCTGATAAACGCCTTCCGCCTTCATGCGGGCCGGCTCGTGCACCGGGATACCGCTCTCCTCGGCCAGGGCCTTTAAGGGGGAGGGCTTTAAGGGGTCGGCGCCGGGGATAAACACGGCGGCTACCTCTTCACCCTGCCTGAGGATAGCCTCCAGCAGCCGGGAGCCGAGTGAGGCATGAGACGAGAGCACAATACGCACCGCAATCTCCCCGTTAGAACGCTAGTTTCTCGCCTTTGCGTAGAGCTCGGCCGCCCGGAAGGAGCTCCTCACCAGGGGGGCCGAGGCAACCTCGGCAAAGCCGAGCTCCCGACCTAAAGCGGCCAATTCGCTAAACTCCTCCGGGGTAACGAACCGGGCCAGGGGGTAATGCTGCTCGGAGGGCGGCAGGTACTGCCCCAGGGTAAGCAGGTCACAGCGGGCCTCCCTCAGCTCCCTCATGACCTCAACCACCTCCTCCCTGGTCTCCCCCAGCCCCAGCATAAGCCCCGACTTGGTGACCATACCGCTATCCAGGTCTTTCACCCGGGAGAGAAGCTCTACGGAACGCCGGTAGTCCGCTAGCGCTCTCACCTCGGGATAAAAGCGGGGCACCGTCTCCACATTATGGTTTAGCACCTGCGGCCCGGCCTCGACGACCACCCGCAGCGCTTCCAGCGAGCCCTGGAAATCGGGAATCAGAACCTCGACCAGGGTTCCCGGCCTCTTTTCCCGGAGCAGCCTTATGGTGCCCGCGAAGTGAGCCGCCCCACCGTCGCTAAGGTCGTCCCGGGTAACCGAGGTGATGACCACATAGCGCAGCCCCAGCTCCGCCACCGCGGCCAGCAGGTGCTCCGGCTCTTCGTCGTCAACCGCCAGAGGCTTCCCCTTGGCAACGGCGCAAAAGCGGCAGTTCCGGGTACAGACGTCCCCCAGAATCAGGAAGGTCGCCGTCCGCCGCGAGAAACAGTCCCCCACGTTGGGACACTGAGCACTCTCGCAGATGGTGTGCAGGCTCAACTTCTCGAGTAGCCCCTCCACCTGCCCCATAGTTCCGGGGTCAGCCGACTTTTGCTTAAACCAGGACGGCAGCCTGGCTCTCATGAGCACCACCCCTCTCCAGGGTATCCTGTTCCCCATTATTGAGGACGGCTCGCACCAGGTCAGCCGGCCTCGTTTCCAGCCGAACTTGAAAAACCTCGGCAAAGCGGACGAGCAGCCTCTCCGTGACCGCATCTGGGCTTATCTCCCGGCCCAGCACCTCCACCATCGAGGTAGCCCCCCGGTCGGTAAATCCGCAGGGGTTTATCAGCGAGAAGGATTCCAGGTCGGCATCTATGTTAAGGGCAAAACCGTGCGTGGTCACCCAGCGGCTGGCCCTGAGGCCGATAGCCGCAATCTCCCACCGCTTCACCCAGACGCCGCGATGAGACCGGTCCCGAACGCCCCGGATGCCGAAGTCGCCCAGGGTCATGATGAGGGCCTCCTCCAGGTCGTGAATGTAGCGGTAAAGATCTCTACCCCGGGACTTAAGGTCGATAATCGGGTAGCCGACCAGCTGGCCGGGGCCGTGGTAGGTGACATCGCCCCCCCTGTCTACGAAGAATAGGGCGATGCCCTTCTCCGCCAGCTCCGCCGGAGATACGAGGACGTTCTCCATACTGCCCGACTTACCCACGGTAATCGTCGGCGGGTGCTCCAGAAGCAGCAGGGTGTCGCCAATGTCGCCGCTTATTCTCCGCGCCAGCAGGTCTGTCTGCAAGCGATGGGCCTCGCGGTAGGCCAGCTTGCCCAGTTGGTAGACCGAACACAACATCATAATGCTTTATGTAAAGCGAGGCGCGTTACCCGCTCCGTCTCCGGGGTGGACAGTGGATTGCCCTCCTCTGGACATCCGCCGCCGCCTCCCAGACTGCCTCGGAGAGGGATGGATGGGCGTGTATCGTGGCCAGAATATCGTCGACCGTGCTCTCCAGCTTCATGGCGGTTACCGCCTCGGCAATGAGACAGGTCGC
The DNA here is from genome assembly GCA_964644205.1 of uncultured Dehalococcoidales bacterium. GTDB lineage: Bacteria > Chloroflexota > Dehalococcoidia > Dehalococcoidales > UBA5760 > UBA5760. The sequence goes on from CAZXVG010000062.1 coordinate 5,217, forward strand.
CTGGGGCCCGATGATGTGAACCCCCAGTATCTGCCCGTACTTCGCATCACTCACTACCTTGACCAGCCCCCTTTTCTCGCCCACGATAGCTGCCATGGCATTAGCTCGGAAAGGAAACCTACCAATCTCTACCTCCTGCCCCTGGGAAGCAGCCTCCTGCTCGGTAAGACCGACGCTGGCCACCTCGGGCAGGGTAAAGATGCACTGGGGGACGACGCTATAGTCCATCCTGGAGTCCTGCTCCAGGGCATTCTCGGCAGCCACCATTCCCTCGGCCATGGCGATATAGGCGAGCATCATACCGCCGACGACATCGCCGGCAGCGTAGATACCGGGAACGCTGGTCTCCATCTTTTCGTTGACCCGGATAGCGCCCTTCTCCACGGCGACACCGCACTCCTCAAGCCCCAGGTCCTCAATATTGGGCCGGTAGCCGACGGATATGGCTACCGCCGCAGCCTCTATCTTCTGTTCCGATTCGCCATCGGAGAAGACGACCGCCTTACCCCCGGCGGTGTCCTCGATTTTACTCACCTTGGCACTGCAGCAGACCTGAATGCCATCCTCCCTGAGGACGCCCTCCAGGACCCCGGCTATCTCGTCATCCTGAGCCGGCAGGCAGTGGGGCATCATCTCCACCAGGCTTACCTGAGAGCCCATCTTGGCATAAACGGTGGCCATCTCTACCCCGACGACACCACCACCGATAATCACCAGGCTCTTGGGGGGCTCCTTTAGCTCCAGCAGGTCCTCAACACCCAGTATCTCCGGGCTGTCAGCCCCGGGAACCGGCAGTACTATCGGACGGGCGCCGGTAGCCAGGATTATCTTGGCAGCCTCGATGGTCTCCTTATTACCCTCGCCGTCGTCTATCTCCACCTGCTTCGACGAGTTGAGTTTCGCCCGGCCTTTCTTAACCTCTACCTTATTGCTGAAAAGAAGCCCTCCGACCCCCGAGGACAGACTGGTGACCACCTTGGTCTTACCCTCCTGCATCTTGGCTAAATCGATACTGGCCCCGGACATGCTGATACCGTAACGCTCGGCAGATTTGAACGATTGGTATGTCTCCACACCGCGCAGCATAAACTTGGTGGGGATACAACCATGATTGACGCAGATGCCACCCAGCTTATCCCCCTCGACCAGTGCTACCTGAGCGCCGAGCTGGGCCGCCCTTATGGCCGCTACATAGCCGGCAGGACCGCCGCCAATTACAACTACATCTCGCTTCTCCATTGCCTATCCTTTCACTTAATCTTGATAAAGGAGTCGGGGGTCGCAAGCAGCTTGGCGAGGTCGTTAATGAAGGCCGCCGCCACTGCCCCGGTAAACACCCGGTGGTCATAGGTCAGATAGTAGGTCATCACGGGCCGGGCAATAACCTTGCCCTCTCTAACCACCGCCCGGTCGCTGATGCCGCCGACGCCCAGAATGGCCGCCTCCGGCTGGTTGATAATCACCGTCTCAAAACGGTAGCCACCCCCCACCGCCCCCAGGTTGGTGATAGTGAAGGTGCCTCCCTGGACATCCTCGGGAGCCAGGGCTCCCTCCCGCGCCCGCTTGGCCAGCGACCTGACCTCTTTACTAATCTCAACCAGCGATTTC
>CAZXVG010000063.1:0-6799 GCA_964644205.1 uncultured Dehalococcoidales bacterium
CACTTTTACCCCGGCACGCTGGCCCTGTCCCTGGGCACCTGGGGGTGCAACTTCCACTGCCAGGACTGCCAGAACTGGGCGATATCCTGCCTGGAAATCGGGGAGCCGTGGCAGGGAACGCGTGAAATCCAGCCCCGGGAAGAGATTGAGATGGCCAAAAGCAAGCACTGCGCCGGTATCGCCTGGACCTATAACGAGCCCACCATCTGGTTCGAGTACACCCTCGACTCCGCCAGGCTGGCTAAAGAAAGCGGCCTGTACACCGTCTATGTCACCAACGGCTACATGACCGCGGAGGCGCTGGATATCATCGGACCCTATCTCGATGCCTGGCGGGTGGACGTCAAGGGATTCTCCGACTCCCTCTACCAGAAGCTGGCCAAGATAAGCCACTGGCGCGGCATTCTGGAGGTCGCCGAGCGGGCCAAGAATAAATGGCAGATGCACGTCGAGGTGGTCACCAATATCATCCCCAACATGAATGACGACGATAGCCAGCTCGAGGGCATCGCCCGCTGGATACGGGACAAACTGGGAGAGCTCACCCCGTGGCACGTAACCCGGTTCTACCCCAACTACCACCTGCTGCACGTCCCCCCCACCCCGTTAGCCACCCTGGAACACGCCAGCGACATCGGTAAGAAGGCTGGCCTCAAGTTCGTCTACACGGGCAACGTCCCGGGACACAAGAGCGAGAGCACCTTCTGCTATGCCTGCGGTAAACTAAACGTGGAAAGACACGGCTACCAGGCCAATATCGTCGGCCTCAAGGGCACCAGGTGCGCCTTCTGCGGGGCCGAGCTCAACTTCAGGGTAGGAGGGCATGGTGACTAGGCAGCCGGTGGTCGCCGGACAGTTCTATCCGGCTCAGGCCGAAAAGCTCCGGGAGATGATTCGGGGCATGGTAAATGAGACCGCCGCCAAGGAGGAGGTTATCGGCCTGGTCTCACCCCACGCCGGCTATGTCTACTCAGGGCCGGTAGCCGGCGCCGCTATCTCCCGGGTAAGGTTCAAGGATACCTTTATTATCATGGGGCCGAACCACACCGGCATGGGAAAGCCCCTCAGCATCATGACCGAGGGTACCTGGGAAACCCCGCTGGGGCCGGTAGAGATTGACTCGGAGCTGGCCCAGCGGATTCTGGACGGCTCCGAGCACCTTCAGGAAGACGACCAAGCACACCGCTTCGAGCACTCCATCGAGGTGCAAATCCCCTTCCTGCAGTACTTTAAGCAGGACATCCGCATCGTGCCCATTATCATGGCCTACGCCGACGGCGCCACCTACCAGAAGGCGGGGCAGGAAATAGCCCGGGCGGTCAAGGACTTAAAGAGGGAGGTGGTCATCATCGCCTCCAGCGATATGACCCACTACGAGCCGCAGGAATCGGCGCAGCGCAAAGATAAAAAGGCCATCGAGGCGATACTGGAACTCGACGAGGACGAGCTCCTGAGACGGATTAGCGAGTTCGACATCTCGATGTGCGGTTACGCCCCGACGGTGGCCCTCATCTCGGCCGCCAGGAAGCTCGGGGCGGTAAGCGCCGAGCTGGTACGATACCAGACCAGCGGCGATACCACCGGGGACTACTCCGCCGTGGTCGGCTACGCCGGGATACTGATTAAGGGGATGTCGCCGCTTGCGAGACTAGCCAAGGAAACCGTGGAGACCTACGTCCGGGAGGGGCGGATCCCCGAGCCCCCGGAAGAGCTTACCCCGGAGATGAAGGAGAAAGCCGGGGTGTTCGTCTCCATCCACAAGCTCGGCGGGCTGCGCGGCTGTATCGGCACCTTCGAGCCCCGGGAGGATAACGTGGCTGAGGAGATTATCGCCAATGCCGTTAGCTCGGCGAGCCGCGACCCCCGCTTCCCCCCCATAGCCCCCGAGGAGCTTAAAGACCTGGATTACAGCGTGGACGTGCTCACCGCCCCGGAGCCGGTAAAAAGCCAAGACCAGCTCGACCCCAAGAAGTACGGCTGCATCGTGGAGTGCGACTATCGGCGCGGGCTGCTCCTCCCCGACCTTGAGGGGGTGGACACGGCGGACTATCAGGTCAGCATCTGCCGCCAGAAGGCGGGCATCGCCCCCGACGAGCCGGTGAATCTCTACCGCTTTCAGGTAAAGAGGTATAAGTGATAAAATTTTGAGGGTATACTATGGACATGTTTGAGCAAAAGGCCGAGGAATTAAAGCGGAAAGAGGCGCCCCTGGCTACCCGGATGCGGCCTACCTCCTTCAGCGACTTTATGGGGCAGGAGCACCTAATCGGCCCGGGGCGGGTCTTAAGAAAGGCGATTGACACCGGCAAGGTGCCCTCGATAATCCTCTGGGGGCCGCCGGGCAGCGGCAAGACCACCCTGGCCTATATCATCGCCGACGCCACCGAATCGCACTTCGAGGCGATTAGCGCCGTCAGCGCCGGAGTGGCCGACCTGCGCCGCATCATCGAAGGGGCCAACGACCGCCGTAAGAGTATCCAGCAGCAGACCATCCTCTTCATCGACGAGATTCACCGCTTTAACAAGGCCCAGCAGGACGCCGTGCTACCCTACGTCGAGGACGGCACCATCGTTCTCATCGGGGCCACCACGGAGAACCCGTCCTTCGAGGTCGTTTCCCCCCTGCTCTCCCGCTGTCAGGTGCTGGCGCTGAACCCCCTCACCGACGACGAAATCCAGCTCATCCTCAACCGGGCCATGCGAGACATGATACGCGGGCTGGGCGTCTTCCGGGTGGAGCTGGAGGAGGACGCCATGAAACACTTGATTACCATGTCCAATAACGACGCCCGGGTCGCCCTGAACGCCCTGGAAATGGCCACCCTGGCCACCCAACCCGACACCGACGGCAAGCGCCGCATCCCGCTGGCCACCATCGAGGACGCCGTCCAGCACCGGGCACTGCGCTACGACAAGGCGGGAGATAGCCACTACGACACCATCTCGGCCCTGCACAAGTCGATGCGCGGCTCAGACCCGGACGCCTCCCTCTACTGGCTGGCGCGTATGCTGGAAGCCGGCGAGGACCCGCTCTACATCGCCCGCCGCCTGGTGCGCTTCGCCTCGGAAGACATCGGCATGGCCGACCCCCAGGCGCTGGTAATCGCCATGGCGGCGCAGCAGGCCGTCCACTTCATCGGTATGCCCGAGGGGAACCTGGCCCTGGCCCAGGCCGCCGTCTACCTGGCTACCGCCCCCAAGAGTAACTCCCTGTACGAGGCCTACAACAAGGTCCAGGAGGAGGTTAAACAGCGCCACGCCGAGTCGGTCCCCCTGCACCTGAGAAACCCGGTCACGCCGATGATGAAAGAGCAGGGCTACGGCCAGGACTATAAATATGCCCACGACTACCCCGGGCACTTCGTAGAGCAGCAGAACCTGCCCGACGGCCTCAAGGGCAGGCGCTACTACAACCCGAGCGACCAGGGCTACGAGAAGAAGGTTATCGCCCGCCTCAAAGCCTGGTGGCGCGACTTCGGGAAACCGCCCGAAACCAGAGACGAAGAAGAGGAAGACTGAAAGACCCCGTGGCGACCATTCCCGGCGGCAGGAAGAAAATATATTCAGAGATAGACTTGACAAGCCCTGCTTTCCCGATTATAGTTATACAGGAGGCGCTATTACAGGTCTCCACTGGTTGGCTTACCACTGATTTGTCCGAGTTGAACGTTAGCGAGTTCCCCCGAAACCTCCCTCCTCCTGGGTTTTTATAGTTTGGTTCTCCCTTATGTCAAAGTACATTTTTGTTACCGGTGGCGTTGTTAGTTCGGTGGGCAAGGGCATCACGGTGGCCTCTATCGGCACCATTCTGAAGAGCCGCCAGGTTACGGTATCGGTGCAGAAGCTCGACCCCTACCTTAACGTCGACCCGGGCACGATGTCGCCCTACCAGCACGGTGAGGTTTTCGTTACCCAGGACGGCGCCGAGACCGACCTCGACTTGGGCAACTACGAGCGTTTCATCGATATCAATCTCAGCGCCGAGTCCAATGTCACCTCCGGCCAGATATACCGCTCCGTCATCGACAAGGAAAGGCGCGGCGACTTTTTAGGGGGGACTATCCAGGTGGTGCCCCACGTAACCGGCGAGATTAAGGAACGGTTCCGGAAGCTGGCCCAGAAATCCCAGGCCGAAGCCGTTATCATCGAGGTCGGAGGCACCGTGGGCGATATCGAAGGCCAGCCCTTCCTGGAGGCTATCAGGCAGATGAGAAACGACGTCGGGCGCGATAACGTGCTCTATATCCACGTCACCTTTCTCCCCTACCTCACCTCCACCCAGGAGCTGAAGACCAAGCCCACCCAGCACAGCGTCAACGAGCTACGGCGCATCGGTATCCAGCCGGACATCATCGTCTGCCGCAGCGACTACCCCATATCCGAAGGCATAAGAGACAAGATATCCCTCTTCTGCGACGTCACCAGAGAGGCGGTCATCCCCCTGCCTACCGTAGACACCATCTACGAAGTGCCGCTGGTTCTCGAAGAGGAAGGTTTGGGGCAGCTGGTCGTGGACAAGCTCGGGCTCAAGGCCCGCAGTACGGACTTAAGCCAGTGGCGGGAGCTGGCCCGGCGGATTAAGGAACCGCTGGAGCCGGTCAACATCGCCCTGGTCGGCAAATACGTAGAGCTCCAGGACGCCTACTTCTCGGTTCGCGAGGCGCTGTGTCATGCCGCCCTCAGCCACGACCGATGCCTCAACCTGCTCTGGGTTCACTCCGAAGACCTGGAAAAGGAAGGCGGCGAAGCCCTGCTGGGAACCGCCCAGGGCATCATCGTGCCCGGCGGCTTCGGGGTCAGGGGCATCGAGGGGATGGTAAAGGCAGCCAGCTATGCGCGCAATAATAAAATCCCCTACTTCGGGCTGTGCCTCGGTATGCACGTTATGGTAATCGAGTTCGCCCGCCACATCCTGAAATCAACCGAGCCTAACTCCACCGAGTTCTGCTCGGACACTACCTACCCGGTTATCGACCTTCTCCCCGAGCAGAAGAAGGTAAAGAGCAAGGGGGCCACCATGCGCCTGGGAGACTATCCCTGCAAGCTGACTCCCGGCAGCCGGGCGGCCCGGGCCTACGGGCAGAGCCTGATTCACGAGCGGCACCGGCACCGCTACGAATTTAACAACGAGTTCCGCACCCGCCTCGAAAAGGCGGGCATGGTCTATAGCGGCCTTTCCCCCGACGATAAGCTGGTAGAAATCTGCGAGCTGGCCGCTCACCCGTGGATGGTGAGCTGTCAGTTCCACCCGGAGTTTAACTCGCGCCCCAGCCGCCCCCACCCCCTCTTCCACGACTTCGTCGGGGCGGCCATGGCCACGCTGCGAGAAGGGGCTCAGCCCTCGCTGCCCCTTTCCGCCTGAATACCAAGCTTCCCTTAAGGAGACAAAGCTAGCAAGCCAGTCAGCAAATAACCACAGGAAGGTAACACATGGAAATTGCCGAATTAGAACACAAGAGTAAAGATGAGCTAGTCGAGCTAGCCAAAGAGATGGGTATCTCCAGCCCCACCAGCCTCAGAAAACAGGATATCATCATGCGCCTATTGCAGGTGAACGCGGAACAGCAGGGCAACGACTTCTGCGGCGGCATCCTGGAAATCATGAACGACGGCTACGGATTCCTGAGACAGAGCACCCTGCTCCCCAGCTCGGAGGACATCTACGTCTCCCAGTCGCAGATACGCCGCTTCAGCCTGCGCACCGGGGACATGGTTACCGGCCAGGTGAGACCGCCCAAAAGCGGTGAGAAATACCGCAGCCTGCTCCGGGTTGAGGCCATTAACGACATTAACCCAGAGCTGGCCAAAAGGCGCCCCCACTTCGGCTCATTCACCCCCACCTTTCCCGACAGACTGATTAACCTGGAGACCACCCCCGACGACCTTTCCACCCGGCTGGTGAACCTCATCGCCCCCATCGGGCGCGGACAACGGGGCCTGATTGTCTCCCCACCCAAAGCCGGTAAGACCATACTCCTCAAGTCGATAGCCAACGCCGCCGCCACCAACTACAGCGACATTCATATCATGGTCTGTCTCATCGGGGAAAGACCGGAGGAGGTCACCGACATGAGACGCTCGGTCAGGGGTGACGTCATTGGCGCCACCTTCGATGAGCTGGCGGAGAACCAGACCCGCGTCGCCGAGCTGGCCCTGGACAGGGCTAAACGACTGGTGGAGAGCGGCAAGGACGTCGTTATTCTCCTCGACGGCATCACCCGGCTTACCCGCTCCTACAACCTGTCGATGCCCCCCAGCGGCCGCACCCTGTCCGGCGGTATCGACCCCGCCGCCCTGCACCCGGCCAAGCGCTTCTTCGGCGCCGCCCGCAACACCGCCGAGGGTGGCAGCCTGACCATCATCGCCACCTGCCTCATTGACACCGGCAGCCGCATGGACGAGCTCATCTACGAGGAGTTCAAGGGCACCGGCAACATGGAGCTCCACCTCGACCGCCGGCTGGCGGAACGCCGCACCTTCCCGGCCATAGATATCCAGCGCAGCAGCACCCGGCGGGAAGAGCTCTTAATAAACGAGAAGGACCTGAAGCAGATATGGCTCTTGCGGCGCATGGTGTCCATGATTGCCTCGGACTCGATAAACTTCTCAGAAACCACGGAACGGGTCCTCGACCGCATGCGCCGGACGAAGACCAACGCCGAGTTCCTGGCCAGCCTGACACGGGAGACCTAATACCAGCCCCGAAGTTGACACCCTCTCCGGCTTGAGCTTATACTGTAGAAGCACGGCGCGGGGTGGAGCAGTGGTAGCTCGTCGGGCTCATAACCCGAAGGTCGTT
>CAZXVG010000064.1:0-6754 GCA_964644205.1 uncultured Dehalococcoidales bacterium
AGGTCTTCGGCTATGATTTCGACGGCTTCGACCGTACCATTGACGTTCATGTCTATAACCTGCGACGCAAGCTGGAGCCGGACCCCCGTTCCCCCACCTACATCAAGATGGTCTACGGGGTTGGCTACAAGTTTGTGGGGGGTAGCCGCTAGTGCACAGCCTGCGGTCTCAGCTTATCCTTTTCTTCGTGCTGGTGATTGTGGTCAGTACCGCTACCACCTACTTCTTTGTTAACCGGGGTATCAGTAACGAAATCCAGGCGTTCGACCAGCATAACCAGCAGATTGAGCTGGCCCGGATGGAGCCCTTGCTCACCCGCTATTACGTGCAGGCAGGGGAGTGGGCCGGGGTGCAGTCGGTGGTGGAGAATATCGGTACCCTCTACGGGAAGCGAATCGTGCTCACCGACAGCAGCGGGGTGGTGGTCGCTGATTCCCAGGGTGAGATTTCGGGTGAGTATTTTCAGCTTGACTGGCCGAACCGGGTGCTCTCGGCGGCGGAGAGTGGCCAGGTGCTGGGCGCAGTCTATGTCAGCCCGGAGGCCTCTCTAGGGTTCGCTTTGGCTCAGAGTCTGGCCGAGTCGACAAGTGTGGTTCTGCTCTGGGGGGGCCTGCTGGCAAGTGCCGTCGCCATCGTGCTTGCCTTCGTACTCTCGCGCCGCGTCTCGGCTCCGGTGCTGGCGCTTACCATGGCTACCAGACGCCTGGGAAAGGGCGATTTCTCTCAGCGGATTAACCTCCGGGTGGGAGGCGAGCTGGGGGAGCTGACCGGGGCCTTTAATTCCATGGCCGGCGAGCTGGAGCGTGCCGAAAGGCTGCGGCAGAACATGGTGGCTGATACGGCTCACGAACTGAGGACCCCGCTCTCCAACATCAGGGGTTACATCGAAGCGATTCAGGATGGCATGGTCAGGGCGGATGCGGCTACCATTCACTCTCTCGGTGAGGAGGTGAATCTGCTGTCGCGGCTGGTTGACGACCTTCAGGAGTTGGCCCTGGCCGATGCCGGGGAAATGAAGCTGGTTCGTCAGGCGGAAGATGTCGGCGTGCTCGTCGGCCAGACCGTAGCCGCGGAGCAGGCGAAGGCGACGGCTAAGGGGGTGGAAATCTCGACACGGCTGCCGAAAAGGCTGCCCGCGGTAAACATCGATGTCCACCGTATCAGTCAGGTGCTGCGCATCATTCTGGAGAACGCCGTGGCCCACACCGCGCGGGGAGATACCATAACCGTGAGCGCCGGGAAGCGGGGCGACTGGGTGGAGATAAGCGTGGTTGATACCGGTGAGGGCATTCCCGCCGAGCACCTGCCCAATGTCTTTGAGCGCTTTTACCGGGCGGACCGGTCTCGTGCCCGGGCTACCGGAGGCAGCGGTCTGGGGCTCACCATCGCCAGGTATATCGTGGAGGCTCACGGGGGCAGTATCGGGGTGGAGAGCGAGCTTGGTAAGGGCAGCCGCTTTACCTTTACCGTGCCCATTGCGGAATCCGCTTCCTAGACCGGCCGGGCAGGTTTAGTCCGGGCTCGGCTTATCTCTTGTGCCACACCTTCCGGCTCACCAGGATGCTGATAAGCACGCTGATAGCGACTATGATTACGTATATCGCCCACTGGGGGATGAAGCTCACAAAGAATGACCTCGGCGTTGACCAGTTGCTCTCGTTAGCGGCCCGGTCAACCGCCCGCACCCGCCAGTAGTAGGGGCTGTCTTGGTCCGTAGCCTGGAGCCCCTCTTCCCGGGCCAGGGTGTACTGGGGCTGGGTCAGCCCCTGTTTTTCCAGGAGCAGGGTGCTGAAGCTGTCGTCGGGGGCAATCTGCAGGGTGTAGCTTACCCCGCTGGGGTCGGTTACCGCCGCCCAGTTAAAGGAGGGCCTTGAGCCCTGGCGGGCGCCGTTCTCCGGCGAGAGCAGGGCCGGTACCGGCGGCGCCTCGGATTCCATGGTAAAGGTGGCCTCGATGGTATCGATGTTGTCGCTGACGGTAACGCTGTGAAGGCCGTGCCGGCTTACCGGAGCCGGGAAGGAGATGGTAAAGGCCCCGTTGGCATCGGCGCTGGTGGTGGCGACGACTGTCTCGTCATACCAGATGGTTACCGCCCCGGTGAAGCCGGTGCCGCTCACCGTAATCAGGTTGTCCACGTGTCCCGTTTCCGGCTCAAGCTTGATGCTGGTGGTAATGGTGAAGACGGCCTCGGCGCCGACCAGGCCGTCGCTTGAGGATACGGCGTAGTTGCCGCTGGGATTCTGGGGAACCACGAAGTAATCGGTGAAGCTGCCGTTTGTGTCGGTGGCCGAGGTCCTGACGTGGCTCTGGGCAAACCTTACGGTCACCACCTTGTTGGCGCCGAAGCCGGTGCCGCTTATGTTTACCTCAGCTCCGATGGGGCCGCTGCTGGGGAAGAGGGTTATGCTGGCCAGCGTGGTCAGGCTGGCGCTGTCGGAGTTGGTCCCGTCGCTGGCTTCTACGGTGTGCGCTCCGTAGGTGCTGGCCGGCACCTCAAGTTCAGCCTCGAAGCAGCCGGTATCGTCCGAGCGGATCACTACCGGGCTGGTGATAGCCTCTTCGTCGTCGAAGGTCATGGTGATGACCCGGCTGGAGCGGAAGCCGGTGCCGGTGACCGTTATCATGTCCCCGTAGCTTCCCGAGTCGGGGGAGAGGGTGATGTTGGCCAGTATGGTGAACTCGGCTTCGGCGGTGTATCTCCCGTCGCTGGCCCTTACCTTGGGGGTTCGGTTGAGGCAGGTCGGCACGTAGAAGCTGGCCGTGAAGCTGCCGTTCTCGTCGCTGGTTACGGCCCGCGGGCTGGTGTCGACCCTCTCGTCGTTGAAGCTGATGGTTATGTCGTGGTCGTCTCTGAATCCGGTGCCGTTTACCGTTACCCTGGTGCCGGTCGGGCCCCGTTCCGGGGTAATCGAGATTGACTGGCTCACGGAAAGCCGGGTCGATAGCTGGTAGGTATTATCGTAGGCGGTTACCTCGTGGCTGCCCAGCTTGCTCTCGGGCACCTGGAAGGTGGCGCTGAAGCTGCCCCTGGCATTGGTCGTCGTGGTGTTGACGACCTGGGTATCAAATCTGATGGTAATCCCCCGGCTGGCCCGGAACCCTTGCCCGTAGACGTAGAGCTGATCACCGACGAGGGCCGAGGTCTGGCTCAGTTCGAGGCTCGGTTCCACGTTGAAGAAGTCGCTGGCGTATTCGTATGAGGTCTGAACCCGCACTTCGTAGGAGCCACCGGGCGCTTCGGGAATGTCTAGGAAGTGAGCTATCGTCCCGTCACCGGCGACCATGCCGACGCTCACTGTTTCGAAGCTGGTGTCATAGGCGAAGTAGGTCCTGAAGGTGCTGCCGGGGGTGAACCCGGTGCCGCTGACGTATGCTAGCGAGCCCACCTGGCCGTCATCCGGTGATACCGTCACCGAGGCCGCTAGAGCCGGTTCAGCCGGCATGGCCAGGAGGGCCAGGGGGAGGGCGGCCATGAGGAGCAGCGCCGTTAGCCTGTGCCTGCCTTTCATTGCTGAGACCCCTGCCGGTTTAGTGTGGATTGATTATAGCACTACGGCGGTCAATGTCAAGGGTCGGTATTGCGGGAGCCAAGGCTACTTTACATAATATATATGCCTAAAGGCACTGGTCTCTACCTTGCCGGTGTCTAGCCGTTTCTAGCCGGCCTTACTGCAGACCCTGAGATAGCAGGAGAAGGTCTTACCGTGCAGCCCCAGCTTACAGCCCTGCTTCGGCTGAGACCTTAGCTCCTCTTGGGAAGAGTCCCTGAGGAAGCTGAAGATGGCCCCGCTGAGCACCGCCGGAAAGCGCCATGCGAAGATGCTGGTGATGAGGATACCCCGGATGGTGAACAGGTCGTCCAGTTCCACCAGTTTCGGAGCCAGGTGAGCGGTAAGCTTGTCCAGCTTCTGGCCCTCGGCCGTGGTCAGGTGGTGCCTTAAGCGGGTGTGATAGACGAGGTCGAGGGAGTTTGCGGGCAGCTTCTCCAGGTCGAAGGCGTTTGCCTTGAGGAGCACCACCGTAAATCGGTGAGAGGCCGCTTCGGCCTTCAGGTCGTTTAGCTCCTCAACACCTAGGTGGGAGACGGTCTTTACCTGGAGCAGCCCCTTGTCTTCGAGGTTCTTGAACTTGGCTTTGGCCACCTCAAAGCTGGCCGGGGCATAATCGATGCCGATGAATATCAGGGGGAAATTAAAACGCTTTCTCACCAGCTGGTAGATAATCTGTCGCTCCAGCTCCATGCCTCCGCAGCCGATGCTGGCCATGGCGATAGGCTCCTTTTTGTCCTGTCTCAGGGCTTCCAGCTCCTGGATTATCTGGTTCTTGATTGGCTCTAAGACATGCATCCATACCTCGAACCAGGAGAGGGTTTCCAGGACCGCCTTCTGCCACTTGGAGAAGGGCATGTCCAGAAGCTCCACTATCCGGGCGCGGTTTTTTCTCAGCTTGGGTGCCCGGAAGATTAACCACCAGGCGTAACTGAAGGGGTTCCTGATTGCCCGGAAGAACTCGGTGTTTTGTTTTGTCGCCTCCTTATATTCCGGGTGAGATTCCAGGGATTTCAGGTCGGCCAGGATTTCTTTAATCTCGGCTCGCCGGTTGTATCTTCTCTGGTAGGGAACGAGGTAGCTGAGGGCGGCCAGGGCGCCCAAAACGGCTAGGATTACGATTACAGCAGTTATGGCTCTTCTCCTCTCTGATTCTCTATTTCCTTCATGATTCTGTTGAACTCTGATTTGAGGGTGCCGAGCACGTCGGCGCTAATCACCTGCTTTACGTCATTGATTTTTGCCGCCACGTGGTGGGCGCGGCTGTTACCGTGCATCTTCCTGACGACGCCGTCGGCCCCCCAGACGATGCCGCCCCCCAGGTCGCGGTACGCCCCGGGGGTATCGGAGTCGGTGAAGAGTCCCAGGGACTCGACCAGCTTGATGACGACGTTACCCACAAAGGCATCGCAGACGACGACATCGGCCCGGCCGCTTCATAATATACCAGTTATCGTGCCGTCCTGTCATTTCGGGTACTAACCGGACGGGCTAGTCTTCGGCCCACCAGTTGAAGAGACGGGTACCCAGACCGGTATGGGTCGTCACCAGCGGCCCTATTTCGCTGATGAAGACCTCCTGGCACTGGAAATCGGCGGTGACCTTTTTCTTCAGTTCTTCGGCCTCCGCGGGCGAATCGGCGTGGTTTATGGCCACGTGCAGCTTGCGGTCGCCGCTCCTCTCCTTGACTATCCCAAAGAGTGTCTTCAGTAGCTCGCCTTTGGTCCGGCATCTGGCTAACGGGGTGTGTTCACCACCAGTTGCGGCGCGGCATTCCAGAAGTGCTGCGTTTGTTATCTTGGAAGCGGCCCAGGGGCGCGCCCGGTGTATCCTGCCCCCCTTAGCCAGGTAGTAAAGGTCATCCATCAGGGCAATGAAGCTAACCTTTTGCGTCATGTTGTGGGCCACCTCAACCACCTCGGCGAAGCTCTTGCCGGCGGCAGCCGCTCTGGCCGCCTCCAGGGTGACCAGGGCCTGGGCCCCACAGGCAGTATAGCAATCAACTATCTCTATCTGGAGCTTGGGCAGTTCGTCCTTGATTAGCTCCTTGGCTTGTGAGGAAGCGCTTACCGCCATGCCCAGCTTGTTGCTGTAGGCGATGTAGACAATGCTCTCGGCCTGCTGGCTCAGCCGGCGGTATGCCCCCAGAAAGTCGTCGGTGGAGGGCGATGAGGTGGTGGGGAGCTTATCTTCGTTTTTCCACTTGGGCATCTGCTGGTAAAACCAGTCCAGGTCTATCTCGTTCTCGCGGTTTGACTTGCCGTCTACGATGACATGGGTAGATACCAGGGTGATGTCGTTTTCCTTGACAAGCTGTTCCGGCAGGTAGCTCACGGTATCGCTCATGACAGCAACCCTTTTCATGTAGCACTCCTTTCGCTAAGGTGTTTTGTTAATAATACTTGGGAGGCGCCGTTTCAGTCAATGCCGCCTTTAGCTTATCGGATATATTCTGCCGTAAAGCCGGTTGTCTTTTTCTAGGGGCTGCATTATTATTTAGCTGAGTATCTGCGCCACGCATGAAAGGGGGTGCATCTTGTCCAGACTGACGCTGCAAACGGGGCCCGGGGTTTTCGAGGTTCTCGCCAATGTCTGCCGGAGCTATCAGGAGGCGGTGAAGCAGTTCGTGGAGAATTCGGCTGACGCCATACAGCAAGCGGGTACCGATGAGGGACGTATCTCGATTCATCTCCGCTATGAGGCTAGCGGCGAGTCGGATAGACAACTTAGGGCCATCACCGTAGCCGATAACGGGATTGGCATGAATCGGGAAAAGATGAGATATATCCTGCAGCATATCGGCAACTCGGAGAAGATGCAGCTCGCCCTGAGGGGTGAGAAGGGCATCGGGATACTGGCCTTTCCTTTAGTGGCTCAGGAGCTGCACATCGCGGCCACCGATACCGACGGCCTCCCCTCAAGCTGCCTGGTTCTGAAACGCTCCTGGCTGAAGAGCGGTCAGGCTGCGGTCGTGGAGCACTGTGCCCGCCACATCCATACCAAGCGCGGGGCGGTGGCTTACCTTGAGGGGATTCTGCCGGAGGTGGCCGGTCGGCTTACCAAGGAGCGTCTCAAGGAGTACCTGGGACGCGAGTTCACCAACGACCTGAGGCAGGGTCTCTACGCCATGTCTATCTCGGACGATACCGAGTTCGAGCCCATCCCGCCCAAGAGGTATCGGGGGATAAAGGCGATGTCAAGCTCCA
>CAZXVG010000065.1:0-6638 GCA_964644205.1 uncultured Dehalococcoidales bacterium
CACGGTCCGCTCGTTGAAATGGCCGGCGCCCGTGGTGGGGTTGCCGTTGCGGGAAACCTGTCCAAAGACCTTCCACGGCCGGGTTTCGTAGATGGCCTCGCCGTGGGTTCGCAACCAGGCGCCGATGTCCTCGAGGATGGCACGTTGCGGCGTTGGAATGAAACCGTCGGGGTATAGCTCGACGTTCATCAGCAGGCCGCCGTTTTTGCTGACGACGTCCACGAGGATCTCGATGACGGTCCGCGCATTGTGGACCAGCGGACGGTCCTCCTTGTAGAACCAATCCGAGCCGAGGGTAGTGTCGGTTATCCAAGGCTTGGGCTCGAGCTTGTCGCTGCCGCCTCGCTCGAAATCCTGCACCCAGCCGGGACGGCGGTCGCTCTTGATCAGGCAGACCGCCTGCAAGCTGCCGTGCCGGCGGAGGCTGTCGTTGTACAGCCGCTCCACGACCCGCTTGCCGTGCTCGCCGTATGCGCCGGGCATGCCGTGGAAATCGAAGCCGTCGAAGTACAGGACCCGGCCGGAAGTGTCTCTTATGGTAAAAACTGTGTCCAGCACTACTATCTCGGTGCCGTCCTTCTTCTTCCAGTGAAGTTCCCGGCTTATCGTCTCCTCGGCCGAGAGTAACACCTCTATGAACGAAGTCCTCTCTTCAAGGTCGACGTAAAGCTTTCTTATATCCATTGCCAGTAGTTCGTCCCGGGAATATCCGGTAATCTCCTCAAAGGCCGGGTTTGCCGCCAGGATTCTTCCTGGCGGTCCCGGGGTTGACCTGAGGATGCCCAGCTTCACGTTATTTACCAGGCTGCGGTAGCGTTCTTCGGAGGCCTTCAAGGCTTCCTCGGCCCGCTTTTGCTCGGTGATGTCTCGGGCAATCTCCATTACCGCGGTGGGCTTTCCGTCCTTGTCCCTTAAGGCTACATTGGCGGTACAATAGAAATAGATGGCGTTCCCGGCTTTATCTATCGCCTCGGTCTCTTGTTCGTGAGGCTGACCGTCCTTAAATGCCTTGAGAACGGGGCAGTTTCGGCATGGTCGCTCTCTTCCGTGGAAGGCCCGGTAGCACCTCTTCCCGATGATATCTTCCCCGAAGGTTCTCTTGGCGTTTTCATTGGACCAGATAACGTTCAGGTCTTTGTCCATCATGGCTATCTGTTCGGCGAGGGACTGGAGCATGGAGTTGAGTTTTTCTTCACTCGCCCGGAGTGCTTCTTCCGCCTTCTTGCGTTCTGTTATGTCTCTTGAGGCCCCCATCATGGCTATCGGGGTGCCTTTCTCGTCTCTCACGGTGGAGAGTGCCAGCAGGGCCGTAAAGGTCTCCCCGTTGCCCTTTATCGCCTTAATCTCCCCTCGCCAGCTTCCCGTTTTAATCATGGCCGACATTATCTCGTCGGCCAGCTCGGCATCTGAGTTGAGACCGGTCACCCGTTTCCCCAATAGCTCTCCCTTTTTATAGCCGTATGTTTCTTCCATAGCCGAGTTTACATAAAGTATCTTGCCCTCCAGGTCGGTTAGACCTATGGCATCAATAGCCCCCGCGGTGGCCTGGGAGAACATCTTGAGCTCTTCCTGCTCCTTGTTACGCTCGGTAACGTCCCGGCACACGCAGAAAATCAGCTTCTGCCCCGCGAATATAGCCCCGTTGGTGCTTATCTCGACGTCATAGATAGAGCCGTCCTTGCGGCGGTGTTGTGTCTCGAAGTGGTCTCCGGTTTCGTCGACACTCCCCAGCATGTCGAGCAGTTTCTTACGGCTGAAATTGACCTCCCAGTCCCACACGTGAAGCTTGAGGATTTCATCCTGGGAATATCCCAGCATGTCGGCAAATTTTTTATTGGACTCATATACCTTCCCGTTCTGGTCGAGGACAACGATGCCGTCTCTGGACTGCTCCGTCAGAATACGCCGTTGCTTCGCTTCATCGGCCAGGGCATGCGCCGCCTTGCGGCGCTCGGTGACGTCTCTCAGAATAGCCAGGTCTCCGACTACCTCCCCGTTCTTCTTTATGGCCACGGCATTTATTTCAAAGGTGACTGGCGTCCCGTCCTTTTTGAACATCTCGACTTCATAAGGCTCGACATTAATCCCGACCAGCCTCTTCAGAAAGCTCTTGACCACGATGGCTTTGCTTTTCTTAGACATAATCTTGGCTAGCGACCGGATGTTCTTCCCGATTAGTTCCTCCGGCTCATACCCGGCGATTTCCTTTGCCTTTTCGTTAACGTCCAGAATCTTACCGCTTAAATCTATGAACGTCAGAATATCGTTGGCCGATTCGAAGGTGGTGCGGTATCTGTCCTCGGACTCCTTGATTTTCTCATGTGCCAGGTGGCGTTCGGTGATGTCGCGGCAGACAACATGGACGGCGGCAACCTGTCCCGTCTCGTTAAAAATGGTTACGTTTTCCTCCTCAATCCAGATTACCCGGCCATCCTTGTGTGTCCAGCGTATTACCGCGTGTTTGCGGGGGTGGGAGGGGTCTATCTCTTGTAACGACCGGAAGATGGGCCTGTCTTCGGGGTGCACCCGCTTGAATTCGAGTTCGGGGTCTTTGTAGAACTCTTCCTGGGTGTGACCAAGGATGTTGAGGCACGACGGGCTTATGTAGTCAATCCTGTGTTCGGGATGAAAGACAATTCTCATAATCACGTCGCTGGCGTTATCGGCAATCAGGCGGAAGCGCTCCTCCGAGCTTCTGAGCTCCATCTCTACCTGCTGGCATGAGGCTTCCTTCTTCTTAAGCTCGGCTACCTGCTTTCTCAGGGCCTCTAATTCTGAAATCAGGTGTTCTCTGTCGGCGGCTTTTGCCATGTGAACCCTCAAGTCAGGCCATATCTACCTGTGAGGCGTGATTCCGGTTGATTCTATGCACCTCTTCTTTCAGCCGGTTCAAATCATCCTCGGTAAATAGGCGCCAACCCCTCCGGTCCCTGTGCTGGACATCGCTAAAGATGCCCTCTCTGACCCAGCGCAGGAACGTGTTCTTGCTCGTGCCCGCTATATTGCAGGCTTCGGCAGTCCAGTAATAGGTTTCCCCGTTAAGATTAAGTGGCATGGTTATCTCCCCTCATCTTACTATGGGTATACTTGAGTATACTAGTTGCTTCGGGGATAGAGAATCACCCATTCGGGTTAGTCTAGAGGGTGAATGGTATTAGTGGTAGAGCAGCTCGTTGTTTGTTTGCCGGCTGCAACTACCACCCAAGCGGGATTGGTTTTGAGGAGCGGCCCATAGTATAATTGAAATACCAAACCCTACCAGAGGTCATCAGGAGGTGAGCTAGTGAGGAATTTACTTATACTTGTAGTAGTTTTGGTTACCGTTGCTGCCCCGGCTTTGCTTACCGGGTGCTTCTCCTTTTTACCGGAGGGGATTACCCCGCCGGAGGAGGAGACTCCGGGCGAACAGCCGCCAGCAGGAGAGCCGGCGCCGGCGGTTAACCAGCCCCCGACGGCTTATATCGATGCCATCACCCCGCCCACGGCTGCCGCTGGTGAGGATGTCAGGCTGCAGGGACACGGCATCGATAGCGACGGGCTGGTCGTTGCCTACCGCTGGCGCTCAAGCATTGACGGGCCGCTGGGTACCGAAGAGACCGTGGTCACCAACGGGCTCTCGGTGGGCGACCACGATATCTATTTTAAGGTCCAGGATAACAACGGCAGCTGGTCGGAAGAAGTGACCAGCGCGGTGACCATTACCCCCGCCGAGGAGCCGGTGCCCCTGGCGATAGTCTCCTTTGAGGTGACTGACGATACCATCGATCTGGGCGACACCACGACCCTGAGCTGGGAGGTTACCGGTGCCGCCGAGGTTACTATCGAGCCGGACATCGGTACGGTCAGCCAGGTCGGTACCATTGATGTGTCACCGGAGGAAACCACCAACTACGCCATTACGGCGACACGCGGCACTCAGACCAGGCACGCCGTGGTCGGGGTTACCGTTTTACCGCCCAACAGCTACTCGGTGACCCTTACGGCGGTACCGTCAGAGACCACCGGTATCTTCGACGGCAGCCCGCCGGCTGTGTGGCCGCCCGGTATGGGGCTTTCGGTCGGTGACTACTCCACCAACATCGCCATGCAGGGTTTCGCCACCTTTGACATCTCGGACATTCCCGATGATGCTATCATCACCAGCGTCGAGGTGGACTTCTCCAATTACAGCGGTGTCGGCGGCAGCCCGTTTGCCGACCTCGGCTGTCTCCGGGTGTACCTGCAAAACTTCGGCACCCTGGACAGCGGGGACTTCTTCACCGGCACACCGACCGGGGAGATATTGAAGTACTGCTCGGAGGCCGAAATCGTGCCCCATGAGAGTGCCAGCGTCCGTGACGCCCTCCAGAACGCGGTAGGGCACGCCCGCTTCCAGGTGCGCTTTCAGTTTAACGAGCTGGATAGTGACCACGGCGGTGACCAGGATTACATCCACTGGGACCCTGAAGAGTTGATACTGAATATCGAATACGAGTCGTTTGAGTAGCCGGCCGGCCCTGTGGGGCGCGGGCTATTTTACATAATATCAAGCAGCGGCCTGACTGAGGTCTTCCGCTTCCGGCGGGAAAGCTCCCGCCGGAGGGTGGTCTTTGTCACGGCTTGGGCGTACTGTTCCGGGCCGCCGTGGCGACCGAGCCGGGTTTGTCACCGTGTCACGCATCTTCTCGAAATGCCCCCTTTCCTGAGTCCAGCCTGGATTGACAAGACGCTTGTTTAACATTATTATCTTAAAGATATGACGAAGACGATAGCGGAGATAAACCAGAAGATAAAAGAGGGCCGGGCGGTAGTCGTTACTGCCGAGGAGATGATAGACATCGTCAGGCAGCGCGGGAAGGCCCGCGCCGCTCAGGAGGTGGATGTCGTCACCACCGGCACCTTCGGCCCGATGTGTTCCTCGGGGGCCTATCTTAATATCGGGCACTCCAGGCCGAGGATTAAGCTGGGCGGTGGCAGGGTCTACCTCAATGGCGTCCCGGCCTACGCAGGGTTTGCCGCGGTAGACCTGTTTATCGGGGCTGACGCGCTTCCTGATGACGACCCCCGTAACCGGGCCTACCCCGGTGAGTTCAACTATGGCGGCGGGCACGTAATCGAGGAGTTGGTGGCGGGCAGGGATGTCCGCCTGGCGGCGGCGGCTTACGGCACGGACTGTTACCCCAGAAAGAAGCTGGAGACCTGGATAAACATAAAGGACCTGAACGATGCCGTGCTCTTCAATATGAGGAACGCCTACCAGAACTACAACGTGGCCGTAAACCTGTCGGATAAGACGATTTATACCTACATGGGGGTCTTGAAGCCCAATCTGGGCAGCGCCAACTTCTGCAGCGCCGGTCAGCTCTCGCCCCTGCTCAACGACCCCTATTACCAGACCATCGGCATCGGCACCAGGATATTCCTGGGCGGGGGTGTCGGCTATATCGCCTGGCCGGGGACTCAGCACGACCCGAACGTGCCGCGTTCGGATAACGGGGTGCCCACCAGGGGGGCGGGTACCCTGGCCGTAATCGGCGACTTGAAACAGATGTCGCCGCGCTGGCTGATGGGGGCCAGCATGATGGGCTACGGCGTCAGCCTGACGGTGGGCATCGGGGTTCCGATACCGGTCCTCTCCGAGGAAATCGCCGGCTATACTGCGGTGGCCGATGAGGAGATTCTGGCTCCAGTGGTGGACTATTCCGCTGATTATCCCTTGCTCCGGCCGGATGTCCTGGGTGAGGTGAGCTATGCCGAGCTAAAGAGCGGGCGGATTATGCTCCGGGGGAAGGAAGTCCCCACGGCCTCGCTGTCCAGCTACTCACGGGCGCTGGAGATTGCCGTTAGCCTGAAGGAATGGATACTGGGCGGCGATTTTCAGTTGACGGAGCCGGTGGCGCCCTTGCCTGCGGCTGGCAGCGACCGGGTTGTCCGGCCCCTTAATGAGCGCCCCATAGACTAGAGCCGCGGCTCAGGCTGGGGCTTTGGCTTAAATTGTGTTAAAATAGGTGCTGAGGTAGGAGTGTAGCTCAGTTGGGAGAGCAGCGGTCTCCAAAACCGCCGGTCGGGGGTTCGAGTCCTCCCACTCCTGCCAGTTTCACCCGCTGCCTGAGTAGAGCCAGGGGGTATTAAGATTGGCAGAAGCGAAACCCAGGGTAGTATTCATGTTCTGGAACCAGAGCGCCGACCCCGCTCGGCACCGGGCTGACTTCGAGCTTGATTCGTCGGTACTGGTTGCGGTCGGTGTCAAGGACTATGACCAGGCGGTCAGCGTGGCTAAGGCGCTGGTGAAGGAGGGGGCGGTTGCCATTGAGCTGTGCGCCGGGTTTGGCAACATCGGCACGGCCATGGTGGCGGAGGCGGTTAAGGGGGTGCCGGTGGGGGTGGTAAGGTTTGACGCCCACCCCCTGAAGGGTGGTAAGAGCGGCGACCAGTTGCTCGGGTTGACCCCCTGAGGGATAGTGCGGATTCAGTGCCGAGGTGGCGGAAGCCGGTAGACGCGCTAGCTTGAGGGGCTAGTGAGCGCAAGCTCGTGGGAGTTCAAATCTCCCCCCCGGCACCACCGCCGGGTGCTATATTACTATATTATTAATAAGGTTAGCGAGCGGAAGTAGTTCAGTGGTAGAACGCTTCCTTGCCAAGGAAGAGGTCGCGAGTTC
>CAZXVG010000066.1:0-6615 GCA_964644205.1 uncultured Dehalococcoidales bacterium
ATGGAGAAGGTGGGCGAGGTGGGGGGGAAGCTCCATACCGCCCGCTCCCGTAACGACCAGGTGTCCCTCGACCTAAGGCTTTTTACCAAAGACGCAATCACAAAAACCCTGGCCGGCCTCAGAGGCCTGGAGAGGGCGCTGGTTAACCTGGCCGAAGCCAATAAAGAGGTAGTTATCCCGGGCTATACCCACCTACAGGCCGCCCAGCCGGTGCTTCTGGCCCATCACCTGCTTGCCTATTTCGAGATGCTGGAGCGGGACGCCGGACGGTTCGCCGACTGCCTAAAGCGGGTCGACGTCCTGCCGCTGGGGAGTGGGGCCCTGGCCGGTGTCGCCTATGACATCGACCGGGACTTTCTGTCCAAAGAGCTGGGCTTCAGCCGGATAAGCGGTAACAGCCTGGATGCCGTCTCGGACCGGGACTTTGTCCTGGAATACGAAAGCGCCGCCAGTCTGTGCATGATGCACCTGTCGCGGCTGGCGGAGGAGATTATCCTCTGGTCGTCAGGTGGTTTTGGCTTCATTGAACTCGATGAGGCTTACGCCACCGGCTCCAGCATCATGCCCCAGAAAAAGAACCCGGACGTCGCCGAGCTGGCGCGGGGTAAGACGGGGCGGGTCTACGGACACCTCATGGCGCTCCTTACCACCATGAAGGCCCTACCCCTGGCCTACAACCGGGACCTGCAGGAGGACAAGGAGGG
Organism: uncultured Dehalococcoidales bacterium; assembly: GCA_964644205.1. GTDB lineage: Bacteria > Chloroflexota > Dehalococcoidia > Dehalococcoidales > UBA5760 > UBA5760. The sequence goes on from CAZXVG010000066.1 coordinate 705, forward strand.
CTTCTTTGACGTTGTCGATACCCTGCTGGCTACCCTGGCGGTCTTTAGCGGCATGATTAGCTCCCTCAAGGTAAATCAGGAGAATATCCGGCGGGCGCTGGAGCGTGGTTACCTATCGGCTACTGACCTAGCCGACTACCTGGTAAAGAAGGGGGAGGCCTTCCGCAGCGCCCACGGCATTGTGGCCCGGCTGGTGAGCTACGCCGCCGCCAAGGGCAAAACCTTCGCCGAGCTCAGCCTCGGGGAGTACCGGGAGTTCTCGCCGCTCTTCGAAGAGGATGTTTTCGCCATCACAATGGCTTCAGTAGTTGCCGCCAGGGACGTTCCCGGGGGCACGGCCCCGAAACGGGTAGCCCGTGCCCTGGCCGAGGCCAGGAAGACGCTTGAGGAATCCTGAGGATAGCAATACGCTGCTGGCAGCCGATGATAGATATGCCAGGTAAATCGGGGGGCTTAACCGCAGAGGTGCTAGTCGGAGACAGCCGGCGACTTCCGGGGCGCCTTCTGCTGGCTACGCAGGCACCTGGTGCAGAGGTTGAGCCGCTTTACCTCGCCGTCGACAGTGATGGTGACCGGGTGGATATTAGGCAACCAACGGCGGTTGGTACGGCGCTTGGAGTGACTCACGTTATGACCGAACTGGGGCGATTTGCCGCATAAATCACATTTCATAATATTGCCTGTAAAACCCCTTTACTAATGCATGAGTTTGGTGTAGAATCTCTATGCTATAGATACTTCACCAAGATAGCATTTTGCCTTACTATGTTATCACAGCTTGGGATTCTTTAGCAAGGCAGAGCATGACAGGAAAATGAGTCTTCCTAGGGGGGCGGCGGTGGCCAGGAAAATCTAGAACGTGGGAGGGCTTAGCATGGAAAAGATCGCTTCTATCAGCGGGCAAAGTCTGAGAGATATGTTCATGGTAGCCAGCGACTGGCTGGAGAAGAATGTCGCTGAAATTGACGCTCTGAACGTCTTCCCGGTGCCCGATGGAGATACCGGAACCAACATGCTGCTTACCATGCGGTCCACCCTGGAGGAAGCCTATCGGGCCCCTGACCACAGCACCTCGGCCGTAGCCAAGGCGATAGCCAGGGGGGCCCTGATGGGGGCCCGGGGTAACAGCGGGGTAATCCTGTCACAGATATGGCATGGTATGGCGCAGGGCCTGGAAGGGAAAGAGTCGTGCAGCGGGGTAGAGCTGGCCGAAGCCCTGATGCTAGCGGCTACCGAGGCCTACAAAGGGATAGATAACCCGGTAGAGGGTACCATTCTCACCGTCATCAAAGAGGCGGCCGCCGCCGCCAAGGCTCAGGCGGACAGTGGTTGTGACGACCTGATAGCGATTATGGAGACCACCGTCAACACCGCCAGGGAATCGGTGGCCAATACCCCTAACCTCCTCGCCGTGTTAAGGGAAGCCGGGGTGGTGGACGCCGGGGGGCAGGGCCTCTACACAATACTGGAAGGCATTCTCCACTATCTCAAGGGTGAGACCGATGAGATACAGCTAAGCCGGCCCGGAATAATAATCAGTAACAGCCCCGTGGCTGCCCGAACCTCACAGATGATCGCCGCCGATGAGGTGCCCTACGGCTACTGCACCGAGTTTATCATCAAGGGACAGGAGCTCGACCCCGATAAGCTCAGGGCTAAGCTGAAGAAGAAGGGCGAGTCGCTGATTGTCGTCGGCGACAAGACGGCCATCAAGGTTCATATCCATACCCTAAACCCGGGGAGCATCGTTCGCATGGCTACCTCACTGGGTACCCTGCATCAGGTCAGTATCCGCAACATGGACGAACAGTACCAGGACTTCCTGGAGATGCAGAAGGACAGGATGCCCCTGACCGACATCGCTACCGTAGCCGTAGTCTCCGGAGACGGCCTCAGAGATGTCTTTTCCAGTCTGGGGGTGGCTGCCGTCGTTCCCGGGGGGCGCACCATGAACCCGAGCACCAAAGACCTGCTCCAGGCAGTAAACTCGGTAGCCTCGGATAAGGTTATCGTTCTGCCCAACAACAAAAACGTGATTCCAGCGGCGCGAAAGGTGCGCTCAGTGACCGATAAGACCGTCAAGGTAATCGCCACGCAGTCGATTCCGCAGGGGGTGGCCGCCGTCCTGGCTTTTAACAGCGAGGCGGAGCTCGAAGACAACGTCCAGGCGATGAAAAAGGCGATGTCGGCGGTGAGGTCTATCGCCGTGACCCGTGCGGCACGCTCATCCCGGCTGGGCAGTCTCAGCATCGCCAGGAAGCAGCCCATCGGCTTTTTGGACGGGGAGCTGGTGACGGTAAGCGAGAGCGTTGTCGATGCCCTGGGTGAGACGCTTTCTAAGGTAGACCTGAACGCCGCCGAGGTGGTTACCATCTATTACCAGGGCAGCACCGAGCGCTCCGAGATAGAACAGTTTAATACCGAGCTTCGTAAGTTATATCCTCACCTACAGATTGAACTGGTCCGGGGCGGGCAGCCCCACTATAACTACATCGCCTCTGTAGAGTAGCCGGCCGGAAAAGCCCAGGGGCCTGCCCTCAGAGCACGGCCTGCCCCGTTTCCGGCAGGGTAGTTCCCGATTTACGGATGACTAGCGCTGACTCATTAATTACTATGGTTAGCCCTTTAGACCATGAAGGCCACCTTGCTTACCCTGCCGCGGTAGCCGGCTCGGACGCCGTCTGTAAGCATTCGCCAGACAAATCGGGGGTAGTATCTTGGCGATAGATACCGGCTCGCTACGCAGGATTCTTGAGCTCGAGCAGCAAAAGGGCTATCTCAACTCAGCGGTCATCGGCGGTCTGGATAGATTCCTCGATAACTGGGTTTCTCAGGCCCGGTCGCTGGTTGCCAGCCGCCAGCTCCTTAACCGTTTTCACAAGCTGCGTCTGATTAACTCGGATTACGCCTCGCTCACCGAAGAGCAGCGTAAGGTTTGGCTCGGGGATGTCCTCACCTTCTTGTCTGAGCTAGAGGGCGCCAAGGGGACGGGCGCTGAGACCGGCTCACCCCCCCCACCCAGCCGGATAGCGCCCCGGCCGAAGAGACCCAAAACAGTCGCCAGCCAGTCCCCCGACCTACCGATTACGGCGGTCAAGGGCATTAGCGCCACCCTGGCTGCCAAGTTTAAGAAGCTTGGGGTGAGCACCGTCCGCGACCTGCTCTACTTTTTCCCCAACCGCCACCTCGACTACAGCCGGCGAAAATACATCGACCAGCTCAGCGAGGGCGAGGAGGAGACCATAATCGCCAACGTATGGCAGGCACAGGAGGTCTACCTGGGCGGCCGGCGCAGCACCGAGGCCATCGTCGGCGACGAGACCGGTAACGTCCGGGTGGTCTGGTTCAATAACCCCTATCTGGCCAAGAAGCTTACTACCAATACCCGGATAGTTATCAGCGGCCGGGTGGGCCTGTTCAAGGGGAGCTATGTCTTCCAGTCGCCGGAGTGGGAGCTGGTCGGGGACGAGAGCCTGGTTCACACCGGACGCCTGGTGCCGCTGTATCCCCTCACCCAGGGCCTGCGCCCGCGACAGGTAAGAAAGCTAATGAAAGAGGTCGTCGACCGGTGGGCCTGGTCGCTAACGGACTTCCTCCCGGACGAGGTAAGGAAACGCCGCAGTCTTTTGGAGCTGCCCCAGGCCGTAAGCCAGGCCCATTTCCCCGATGACGAAACCCGCAAGGCGCAGGCTAGGGAGCGCCTCGCCTTCGACGAGCTGTTCCTGCTGCAACTGGGGGTGCTCAACAAAAAGCGCGACTGGCAGGAGACCCAGCCCGGCCACCCCTTGAGCCCCAGACCGGAGGTGCTCGATAGCCTCATGGCGGCGCTGCCCTTTAGCCTGACCCCGGCGCAGCAGAGGGTGCTTGGCGAGCTGATGGGCGATCTGGCAAAGCCCAGGCCGATGTCCCGCCTGCTTCAGGGGGAGGTAGGCAGCGGTAAGACGGTGGTGGCTACCGCCTGCCTGCTCACGGCGGTGGCTAACGGCTACCAGGGGGCCTTTATGGCGCCGACGGAGATTCTGGCCGAACAGCACCTGGCCACAATGCGAAGCCTGCTCTCCCGGGTCGGCGAGGAAGTCCGGACGGACGACTCCGTTTATAGCTATCCAGGGCTTCTGCCCCACCCCCTTAACGTGGCCCTGCTCATTGGCGACGCCAAGCTGAAAAGAAAGCAGAAGCTCAAGGAGTGCCTCCGGGACGGTAGCGTGGATATTGTCATCGGCACCCACGCTCTCATTCAGAAGGAGGTGGCCTACCATAAGCTGGGGCTGGCGGTCATCGACGAGCAGCACCGCTTCGGCGTGGAACAGCGCTCGGCACTGCGCCAGAAGGGATTTAACCCCCACGTCCTGGTGATGACGGCCACCCCCATCCCGCGAACCCTGGCCCTGACGCTATACGGCGACCTCGACCTCTCGGTTATCGACCAGCTACCGCCGGGAAGACAGGTGGTCAAGACCAAGTGGCTCAAGCCGAACCAGAGAGCCAGCGCCTATGCCTTCCTGCGCCGCCAGGTGGCCGAGGGACATCAGGCATTCATCATCTGCCCCCTGGTCGAGGAATCGGAGGCCATTCAGGCCCGGGCGGCCACCGTGGAATACGAGCGCCTCTCCCGCGAGGTCTTTCCCGACCTCAGGCTGGGCCTGGTCCACGGCCGCATGACCGCCGCCGAGAAGGACAGGGTCATGAGGCGCTTTCGCGCCGCCGAGCTTGATATTCTGGTGTCCACGCCGGTGGTCGAGGTGGGCATCGACGTCCCCAACGCCACCGTGATGCTGGTGGAGAGCGCCGACCGCTTCGGCCTGTCGCAGCTGCACCAGTTCCGGGGACGGGTGGGCCGGGGGCCGGCCCAGAGCTACTGTATGCTGCTCGCCCAGAACCCCTCCCAGGTGGGGAGGGAACGACTTGACATAATAGAGAAGACCCAGGACGGCTTTCAACTGGCCAAGGAAGACCTGAAGCTACGGGGGCCGGGGGAGTTCTTCGGCACGCGGCAGAGCGGGCTTCCCGACCTGAAGATGGCCAAGCTCTCCGACGTGCCGCTTCTGGAGCTGGCCCGCGCTGAAGCCATAAGGCTCTTTGAGATAGACCCGGAGCTCAAGAAGCCGGAGCACGAGCTTTTAAGAAAGGAGCTCGCCCGGGTGTGGCCGGAGGCGGGTGGGGAGTGGAGCTAGCCCGCCGGGATAGCAAAGGGGAAAGCCCAGGCCCGCAAGCAGGCTATCCTCACTTATCGGCTTTGTGCTATAATCGAGGCGTAAAATACCGCCGTCCCCAAAGGAGAGGAAAGCACCATTCTGATGATTAAGCAGAAGCTCGTTAGCATGATAACGCAGGCCGCCAGCCAGGCCCAGCAGCAGGGCAAACTGCCCTCGGTGGTTCTGCCGCCGGTGACGGTGGAACACCCCCAGAACCCGGAATACGGGGACTACGCCTCAAGCCTGGCTCTGAAGCTGGCCCGGGCCACCAGCCTAAAGCCCTTGGCTATCGCCGAGGAGATTACCCGGCTCATGGGAACTGCCCCCGAGGTTGACACCGTAACCGTGGCCCCGCCGGGCTTTATCAACTTCACCCTGAAGAACGAGTGGCTCACCAGCCAGGTGGCCGAAATCTTAAAGGCCGACGATACCTACGGCAACAGCGACCTGGGACAGGGCAGCCGGGTGCAGATAGAGTTTGTCAGCGTTAACCCCACCGGCCCGCTTCACGTGGGGCACGGCCGCGGCGCCATCCTGGGCAGCACCCTGGCCAACGTGCTCTCGGCGACCGGCTATAACATAGAGAAGGAATACTACATTAACGACGCCGGAAGCCAGATAGACGCCTTCGCCCGCTCCCTCTACGCCCGCTACCAGCAGGGCCTGGGAACCAGTATTGAGGTTCCCAGCGACGGCTATTTGGGCCACTACATGAG